>CAYSVF010000077.1:0-8871 GCA_964434415.1 uncultured Parvibaculum sp. | reverse complement strand
GCTACAGAACAAGGCCGAGCTGATGGCCGAGCTCGAAAAGATCAACCGCGTGCTTTCCAAGCGCGAGCCCGACGCGCCGCATACGGTGCTCCAGACACTCGATGCCACGACCGGGCAGAACGCCCTCAACCAGGTCGAGATCTTCCGCAACGTCTCGGGCGTCAACGGCCTCGTCATGACCAAGCTGGACGGCACGGCGCGCGGCGGCATCCTGGTTGCCATTGCCGAAAAATTCAGCATGCCGGTCCATATGATCGGGGTCGGCGAAAGCGTGGAAGACCTGCAGACCTTCTCGGCGGACGCCTATGCGAAAGCCATTGCCGGGGCGAACTGATCCGATAGACGGATTGGTCTCGTAGAAAGTAGCGGGCGGCTCGATACATGACTGCGGAGTCCGGAATGACCGAGACGAAAGCCAAGACCACCTCCAAAGACACCCATGCGGGCATGACCGGCTCTCAATGGGGCCGCATGGCCATCGAGCTGGGGCCTCTGGCCGTGTTCTTCATCATGAACGCCCAGGCCGACAATCTGTTCGGCGTGCCCGAAAGCCAGACGATTTTCTGGGCCACCGGCGCTTTCATGATCGCGACGGTCGTCTCGCTCGGCGTGTCCTATGCGAAATTCCGCCATATCCCCACCATGCCGCTCGTCACCGGCGTCTTCGTGATGGTTTTCGGCGGGCTGACGCTCTGGCTGCACAATGACGAGTTCATCAAGCTGAAGCCCACCATCGTCAACCTTCTGTTCGCAACCGCGCTACTGGGCGCGGCGATGATGGGCAAGCCGCTGATGAAGAAGCTCTTCGACGGCGCCTTCGACCTCACCGATACGGGCTGGATGATCCTCACCGTGCGCTGGGGCCTCTTCTTCGTCTTTCTCGCCATCGTGAACGAAGTCGTCTGGCGCAATTTCTCAACCGACTTCTGGGTCAGCTTCAAGCTGTTCGGCGTGACGCCCATCACCCTCGTCTTCGGCATGGCACAGCTGGGCGTGCTCACAAAGCATGCGCCGGAAAAGCCCGATGACGAGAAATCAGAAGCAATCCAGCCCGCCGAGTAGGCTTCACTCCTCTTCCGGATGCAGCTCGCGGTCTTTCGTCTCCGGCAGGAACAACAGCCCGATCACGAATGTCATCGCGGCGATGATGACCGGATACCACAGCCCCGAATAGACATTGCCCGTCGCCGCCACGATGGCGAAGGAAACCGTCGGCAGGAAACCGCCGAACCAGCCATTGCCGATGTGATAGGGCAACGACATGGAGGTGTAGCGGATGCGCGTCGGGAACAATTCCACCAGCGCCGCCGCGATCGGGCCATAGACCATCGTCACCAGCAACACGAGCATGAAGAGCAGCGCGACCACCATCGTATAGTTGATGCGCGCCGGGTCGGCCGCCTTCGGATAACCGGCATCGCGCAGCATGGTTTCCAGTGTGGCCGTAAAATCCGCGCGCCTGTCTGCCGCGCCATCCTGCGTGGCGTCGAAAGACGCAAGCTCCGCCTCCCCTACTTTCACGATCGCCGCCGTCCCGGTGGGTGCAGCTTCATTGCTGTACGGAATGCCGTCTTTCGCCAGCACCGATTTCGCCACATCGCAGGATGAGGTGAAGGACGCCGTGCCGACCGGATTGAACTGGAAGGAACATTCCGCCGGATCTGCGACGACCACCACCGGCGCCTCGCGCTGCGCCACTTCAAGCGCGGGATTGGCGAAATGGGTCAGCGCGGTGAAGATCGGGAAATAGCTCAGCGCCGCAATCAGGCAGCCGGCCAGAATGATCGGCTTGCGGCCGATCCTGTCCGACAGCGAACCGAACACGATGAAGAAGGGCGTCGCCAGCAGAAGGGCGCCCGCAATCAGCAGATTGGCCGTCTGCCCGTCCACCTTCAAGATCCGCGTGAGGAAGAAGAGCGCATAGAACTGACCCGTATACCAGACCACCGCCTGCCCCGCCGTGAGACCCAGCAGCGCGATCAGCACGATTTTCAGATTGGGCCATTTGCCGAAACTTTCCTTGATCGGCGATTTGGAGAGCGTGCCTTCCTCCTTCATCTTCTTGAACAGCGGCGACTCGTTGAGCTGCACACGGATCCAGACGGATATACCGAGCAGAATGATCGAAAGAATGAAGGGAATACGCCATCCCCAGCTTTCGAATGCGGCGCCGTCCATGGACAACCGCACACCGAGAATGACCAGTAGCGACAGGAACAGGCCCATCGTCGCCGTGGTCTGTATCCATGAGGTGTAATTGCCGCGTTTATGCGTCGGTGCATGTTCCGCGACATAGATCGCAGCACCGCCATATTCCCCGCCCAGCGCAAGGCCCTGCGCCAGACGCAACGCGATCAGAATGACCGGCGCCGCCATGCCGATGGTCGCATAATTTGGCAGAAGCCCCACGATGAAGGTCGAAAGACCCATGATCGTGATGGTGACGAGGAAGGTGTATTTGCGGCCCACCAGATCGCCCAGCCTGCCGAACACCAGCGCCCCGAACGGCCGGACGGCGAAGCCCGCTGCGAATGCGAGCAAGGCGAAGATGAAACCCGCAGTCGGGTTCACGCCGGAAAAGAACTGGACACTGATGATCGCGGCAAGCGAACCATAGAGGTAAAAATCGTACCACTCGAAAACCGTGCCCAGCGACGAGGCGAAAATCACCCGCCGCTCTTCGCGTGTCATCTTGTGCTTGTAAGCCTGCTCCCCGCCCGAAAATTCGGCCACGTCGCTTCCTCCCCCGATGAAACGGCCCGTCGACTTCTGCGCGCAACGGGCTTCCTCCGCCGAAGATCATGCCCAAACGAGGCAGGATCGCCAAGCGACGAAAACACGAACCCCTCAGCCCGCGGAGGGGGCGGCAGGAAAGAAATTCCCGTTCTCGCCCTCCGGATTGCCGAAGGGCGGAATAGCCGATTTGTCCATAACGCTGCGATATTGCGTGAGCGCCCAATAAACGCTTGGAAAGGCAAGCTCCTGCCACGGAATATCGTCCCAGGCGAAGAGCGCGACCTCCAGGCTTTCCTCGCCGGCGGAAAATTCGGGTCGCGCCAGCGTTGCGCGATACATGAGCTGCACCTGCGAAATGCGCGGAATGTTGTAAACCGCCAGCAAGTCGCGAATGACGATTTCAGCATTCGCCTCTTCACGCGCTTCGCGCTTCGCGCCGTCTTCGGTCGTTTCGCCCTGCTCCATGAAACCGGCCGGCAATGTCCAGAATCCCCGGCGCGGCTCGATGGAACGGCGGCACATCAAGAAACGTCCTTCATGTTCGACCACCGATCCGACCACGATCCGCGGATTCACGTAGTCGATGAATCCGCATGCGTCGCACACATCGCGCGCGAGATTGTCCCCATCCGGCACGCGGCGGGAAAAGGCGACGCTCTCTTCCCGCCCCGGCTCCTGAGGCTTGGGCACGCGATGCGTCACTTTTTCGCGCATTGCGGTTTGTTCATGTTCTTTATCGTTTCGGTTGTCGCCCGTCATCGCCGTGTCACTTTTCGTCATTGCCGCTTATCGTCACCGCGCATCCGGAAGGGTCTGTCTGCCCACGGAGTTACGCAACTGCCGCCTGGATTTCAGCTGAAGCGGTGCCTTATTGCTCCGGCTACAGATATACGCGACACATAAGCACGATTCTTTCGCCCTTGCCTCTTGCGCGGCAGGGGTCCTCAGGTGCATATGATGATAGATCGGCGCGGACGTTCAGGCCATATCCCGGCACGCAGCTATACAAATATGCGGCGCCTTCATGGCCGGTCATCGCGCGCCGGGCAGCGTTGCCGTCTGCATTCGGTTCACCCGGCGAGGCACCGCGTCCAAAAGCACAACATGGCTTAAGCCAGCCGTCGGCTTTCCGTATGCGGCCCGTTTCCCGCGGATCACTCCGGCGACAAACATCTGAAGGAAAAATTGCATGGCCCCGAGGAAGACTGCCGGAAGTTTCGACCTTGAAAGCTCGCTGAGTCATTTGCTGCGCCGCGCGCAGCAGTTCGCCTATGACCAGTTCGTGCAGCAGATGGGCGACAGCTCGCTCACGCCGCGTCAGTTCATCGTGCTGTTCGCAGTCAATGAGGAAGAAGGGCTGAGCCAGACGGATCTGGTGAACCGCACGGGCATCGACCGCTCGACGCTGGCCGACATGATCAGCCGCATGATCAAGAACGGCCTGCTCGCCCGCAAGCGTACCGCCGAAGACGCCCGCGCCAATTCCGTTCGCCTGACCGCCGCCGGCCGCCGTGCGCTCAAAAGCGCCATGCCGCGCGCCCTGGCCGCCGAGAAGGCGCTTCTCGACATCATGCCCAAGACCGTCCAGTCGGATCTGATGAAGGCACTCAGCCATCTGAACGAAGCCGTGGAAGGCATGAAGGCCGAGGAAGCCGCCGCGCCCGCCAGAAAGGCGCCGGCCAAGCGCGCCCCGGCCCGCAAGAAACCGGCCGCGAAAAAGCCTGCCGCACGGAAGGCCCCGGCCCGCAAGCCGGCGGCGAAGAAGACGACGGCCCGCAAGAAGAAGTAAGCCGTCTGCCTCTACTGCCCGGCGGCGGGAGCCGTCGGGTTTGCGGCCCGCAGCGCCGGAAGGATATCGTTCTCGATACTTTCCGGTGTGAGCGGGCCGACATGTTTCAGGGCAATCCGCCCCTCGCCATCGACCACATAGGTTTCCGGAACGCCATAGACGCCCCAGTCGATGGAGGCCTGCCCCTTGGCGTCGGCGCCGATCCGGTCGAACGGGTCACCCAGTTCGGAAAGGAAACGCCGCGCAGCCCGCGGATCGTCCTTGTAGTTGATCCCGTAAAGCGGCACCTCGGGGTGCTTTTCCCGGAACTCGACCAGCATCGGCATTTCCTCGCGGCACGGCACGCACCAGCTTGCCCAGACATTTACGATGCTCGCCTTGCCCCCGCGCAAATTTCCGTCGGCCAGTCCCGGGTGCGCAAGCCCTTCGACAGGCGGCAGGTCGAACACCGGCACCTCGCGCCCGATCAGCGCCGAGGGCACACGGGACGGATCCCCGTTGAACAGCGCCACAAGGAAGAAACCGGCCAGAACGAAGAAAACCGCGGCCGGGATCAGCGCCAGCAGCCGCCGTCTACCGCCCGTGGAAGGCTCATCGGTCACGCGCCACCCTCCGGCTCGCGATCCCGGCGTCGCTTTTCCAGCTTGTCCACCAGACGTTTCTGCGCCCTGAGGTCGGCCAGGCTCTGCCATATCACGCCGATAAAGACGAGCGCGGCCAACCCGTAGCTCGGCCAGACGAAGGCGGCATATCCGCCCATATAGAAGAATTCGGCCATTTCCGCCCTACCCTTCGGCCCGGCGCAGGCTCATCGCCCGCACGCGCCGTCTGAGCACTTCCGCCCGCATCCGAACCAGCAGCATCACGAAGAAGAACAACGTGAAACCCACGGCCAGCGTCATCAGCGGAACGAGCATGGACGACGCAACGGTCGGCCCGTCCATCCGGAACACGCTGGCCGGCTGATGCAGCGTGTTCCACCAGTTCACCGAATAATGAATGATCGGCACATTGACGAAACCCACAAGCGCCAGCACCGCCGCCGGCCGCGTCGCCGCGTGCGGATCGTCGATGGTCGCCCTGAGCGCCATATAGCCCAGATAGATGAAGAACAGGATCAGCACCGAGGTCAGCCTTGCGTCCCAGACCCACCAGGTGCCCCACATCGGTTCGCCCCAGAGCGAGCCCGTGACCAGCGCCAGAAAGGTGAAGGCCGCCCCGATGGGCGCCGCCGCCTTGGCGCAGACATCGGCGATCGGATGGCGGAACACCAGCGCCACACCGCTCGCCACTGCCATCACCGAATAGACGAAGAGCGACAGCCAGGCCGACGGCACATGGATATACATGATCCGCACCGTCTCTCCCTGCTGATAGTCGGGCGGAGAAGCGAACAGCGCAAAATAGAGCCCCACTGCCATGACCACCGCCGTGAGCGCGCCGAGCGGCGCGACAAGACGGCCCGACAGCGCCATGAAGCGCGTGGGATTGGCAAAGGCCTGGAGCCGCTGCGAGGCGGTGAGCATGGTCATGCCTGTGGTGTAGCCCGGCAGGGCGTGAAACGGCAAGAGAGCGGGACGATTTGTGATCCCGACATAAGGTCGCGCCTCATTCCAACGCCATCCCTATTTCAGCGCGGCTCTGAGCCCCGCCGCCGCGGCCACGGGACCGATGACGAGACTTGCCAGCGTCACGGCCCCGAGAAAGCTGAGTGCCTGCATCATAACGCCGGGCGGCGCCCCCGAAATCGCCTCATCCGCCGCCCCGACGCCGAAAATCAGCACCGGCACATAGAACGGCACCACGAGTAGCGAGGCGAGCAGACCGCCGCGTCGCACCCCGACGGTCAGCGCCGCGCCGATGGCGCCCAAAAAGCTCAATGCGGGCGTCCCGATGGCCATGGAGAGGATGAGCGGGGGAAACACATTCACCGGCAGGTTGAGCAGCAGGCCTAGAAGCGGCGCGGCGACCAGCAGCGGCAACCCCGTTGTCAGCCAATGGCTGAACGCCTTGGCGGCCGCGATCGCCTCCAGCGGCAAGGGCCCCATGGCGAGAAGATCGAGCGTTCCGTCTTCGAGGTCGGCCTGAAACAGGCGCTCCAGCGTCAGCAGCGAGGACAACAGCAAGGCCACCCACAAAATGCCTGGCGCAATCTGCGCCAGCAGCGACAGGTTGGGCCCGACGCCCACCGCGACGACGCTCACCGTAATCAGAAAAAAGAAGACGGCCATGCCGCCGCCGCCCCCTGCGCGCACGGCCAGCCGCAAATCCCGCGCGATCAAGGCTGCAATGGCGCGTCCCATCAGGCCACCTGCCGGCGCGGCGAAAGATCGAGCGTGAGCTGGCGCTTGAGCCCCAGTTCGAGATGCGTTGCCGCCACGATGAGCCCGCCCAGCGCCAGATGTGCCTCCATCAGCTCCGCCAGGATGGCGGTCGAGGCCTTGTCCAGCGCAACGCTGGGCTCATCCAGCAGCCAGAGGGGACGCGGCGCCACGAGAAGCCGCGCCAGCGCCAGCCGCTTGCGCTGCCCGGCGGAAAGATACGCAACCGAGAGATCGGCGAGATCGCCGAGCCGCACGGCGTCGAGCGCAGGCAGAACATCCTGACCGCCGTCTGCCCCGTCCAGAAACGAGCCCCAGAAACGGAGCGTCTCTTCGACCGAAAAGGCTGGCTTCAGCGCGTCCAGATGGCCGAGATAATGCGCCTGCTCGCCGACCGATATGTCCTCCTCGCCGCCATCGAGCGTCAGCTGCCCCTCGGCCAGCTCGACAAGACCGGCAATCTGGCGCAACAGGCTCGATTTCCCCGCCCCGTTGGGCCCCACCAGCACAAGCGCCTCGCCGCTCGCCACCTCGAAGCCAAGACCCTGATAGACGAGCCGTCCGCCCCGGATGCAGGCCAGATCGGACGCCCGCAATGTCATCTCTCGCGCGGCGGGCGCCGCCATCGCATCCTCAAATATCGTCAAAAGTCCCGCCCCGTCCCTTGCCGGCGGCAAACCGCGTGGCGCCTGCAACCGTTTCGCCGGAAGCAAGCACCTTCCGGCCGTGTGTGAACTCGTTTGCCAGGGCCTGATCGTAGGGCAGATCCCATTGCTCATAGGCCGACATCCTGTCGTGACGGAGGCAGCCTTGCGGAAAACGCGCAATCTGCTGCGCCAGCTCTTCCGCGGTCTCCCGCGCCCTACCCGGCTCCGCGATCCGGTTCGCAAGACCCATTTGCAGTGCTTCCTCCGCATCGACCGGACGGCCGGTGAGAATGAGATCCATCGCCCGCGAATGACCGATGAGCCGCGGCAGACGTACCGTGCCCCCATCGATCAGCGGCACACCCCAGCGTCGGCAGAATACCCCCATCGTGGCGTCGCGTTCCATGACGCGTATGTCGCACCACAGGGCGAGTTCCATGCCGCCTGCCACCGCATAACCGGAAATCGCCGCGATCACGGGCTTGGAAAGCACCATGCGCGAGGGCCCCATCGGCCCGTCCGCGGCAAGCCTGTCCGCTTCGAGGCCGGTCCCCGGCGATGTCATGCGGTTGGCGCCGCCTTCACCACCCCGGGATACCGCCTTCAGGTCCGCGCCCGCGCAGAAAGTTCCGTTCTCGCCATGAAACACACCGACAAGCGCATCCTCGTCGCGCTCGAAATCGAGAAAGGCCTGCGCCAGTGCATCGGCGGTTTCGCGATCCACCGCATTCTTCACATCCGGCCGGCTGAGCACGATCGTCGTGACGGCACCGTTTTTCTCCGTTCTCACCGCATTCATCGCCGTCTCCCCTGAACTGTTCCGTGATGCTCATTATCATGGCTCAAGACCGCGCGCGAAGCATGGCATTAGCCGATGAAAGTCATTATAGTCCGCCGCGTCACGAACAGCGGCCCGCAACGACAGATCGGCGGCGTATCGACAGCGGCGTTGGAGAGCGTGCGTAACACGCATCGCGCCACATCGTATCGCATCGCATTCCCGGGTCCGGCAAGCAGCATCGAGGATCGAACTGATGGCGAAAAAGGCAGTGGCGAAGGCCAGTAAAAAGGCCCCCGCAAAGAAGCCCGTAGCGAAAAAGAAAGCGGCGGCGAAAACCGCCACCGCGAAGAAGACCACGGCAAAGAAGGCGCCCGCGAAAAAGGCACCTGCTAAAAAGACCCCGGCAAAAAAGACCGTAGCCAGCAAGGCCGCTCCCAAGAAGGCAGCCGCCACCCGGAAACCGGCTGCGAAGAAACCGGCCGCTAAAAAGCCTGCTGCGAAGAAGACGACGGCAAAGCCGGCCGCGAAGAAGGCAACCGCGACCAGGAAGCCGGTCGCCCGGAAAGCCGCACCGAAAAAAGCCGCGGCCACCAAAAA
>CAYSVF010000076.1:7804-8993 GCA_964434415.1 uncultured Parvibaculum sp. | reverse complement strand
GTCATGCCCGGCGCGCGCATGTTGAAGATCGTGGTGATGAAGTTGATCGCGCCCAGGATCGAGCCGGCACCCGCGAGGTGGAGCGAGAAGATCGCGAAGTCCACCGCCGGGCCGTCGTGCCCGTAAGTCGCCAGCGGGGCATAGACCGTCCAGCCGGTGCCCGCGCCGTAGCCCGCGGCCGTGCCCGGCACGAAGGCGGAGAAGAGCAGCGAACAGAAGCCGGCGACCGTCAGCCAGAACGAGATGTTGTTCATCCGCGGGAAGGCCATGTCCGGCGCGCCGATCATGATGGGCACGAACCAGTTGCCGAAACCGCCGATCATCGCGGGCATCACCATGAAGAAGATCATGATGAGACCATGCGCGGTGATGAACACGTTATAGAGCTCGACGTTCGAGAAGATCTGGATCCCCGGCTCCATCAGCTCGGCGCGCATGGCGACCGAGAGAGCGCCGCCGATCACGCCGGCCATGATCGCGAACAACAGGTACATCGTGCCGATGTCCTTGTGGTTCGTCGAATAAAGGTAACGGCGCCAACCGGTGGGATGATCCTCGTGTTCGGCGTGCGCGCCAGCAGCTTGCCCTGCCATATTTCTACCCTTCGTTTCTCAACACTTGTTCGCGAACTTGCCTAAAGCGGTCTTTGGCCTCAGCGGACCGCGGTCGCCGCGGTCGCATCGGCCAGCTTCACCTTTTTGTCGGTGTCGGCGGAAGCCGTCTGCGTCGCTACCCAGGCCTTGTAGTCGTCCTTGGAGACGACCTTGATATTGATCGGCATGAAGGCGTGATTGGTGCCGCAAAGCTCCGAGCACTGGCCGTAATACATGCCGGTCTTGTCCACCCGGAACCAGGTCTCGTTGAGACGGCCCGGAATGGCGTCAACCTTCACACCGAAGGCGGGCACCGCGAAGGAATGGATCACGTCGGAAGACGTCACGATCACGCGCACGGTGGTGTTCACCGGCACGACCATCGGTTCGTCGGCGGTGAAGAGGCGCGGCTCGCCCGGCTTCAGATCCGCATCGTCCTTCATGATGCTCAGAATATCGATGCCGTCATCGGGGTATTCGTAGGACCAGTTCCACTGATGCCCGATCGCCTTCACCGTCAGGTCGGACGGCGGAATGACCACTTCCTTGTAGAGAAGGCGGAAGGAGGGAATGGCGATCGCCACCAGGATCATCAC
>CAYSVF010000076.1:0-7794 GCA_964434415.1 uncultured Parvibaculum sp. | reverse complement strand
GGAACGACCGTCCACACCACCTCGACGAGGGTGTTGTGCGAGGTCTTGGACGGCGTCGGATTGGCCTTGCGATTGAAGCGTACCGCCACGATCGCCATCAGGCCCGCCACGAAGATCACGATGATCGTGATGATGGGGAGAAGAATGTCGTTGTGAAAGATGTGGATGTCGTCCGCGACGGTCGTCGCGGCGGGCTGCAGCGTGATACCGCCATCCACCGGATTGGCCAGGGCCGACCCGATAAAGCCGTCGAAGTGCCCGGTGGCCAAAAACAGTGCCACGAGCGCGAAACCGATCAGAAACCGCATGCTTTTCCCCAGCATTTCCACTCCAGTCCAGCGACCTGCCTCGGGGGCGCCGCGAAGGGGCGGCCTTCGGCCTGCCTCATACCGCTTCAATGTCGCTTACCCCCGTCGCCCGGTATTCCAGGCGCATCTTGGGCGTCAGAAACCATAAACCTTGCGCCATCGCAAGCGCCCAAAACGATCTTCCGGCGATTGAAATGACCTTAGAGCGGCGATTGCCCCTCATTATGGAGGACAGCGGGCGCGTTCCCCGTCACGCGAATACGCGATCGCCGCTGCCGTAACCTCCCTTGGCGCAGGAGTATAGTCCGGCGCGCGCAAGCCGCCAGATGCCCCGCAAGGCTTTGCGACGTTTTGCCACAACGGACATGTTAATTCGTCGCATTGCGCAATTCAAAAACCCTAATAATTAAGGGGATTTTGGCGCGCTTTTCCGACGCCCCGCTGGCCCCGGCACCCCCCAGGCATTACATTGGAACAATCGACAGCCGGATGCATTCGCAGCCCGAAAGGCCAGTTATGCGTGACGAATCCCTGATTCACTTCCACCACGGACGGCGGATTTCCGCGGGTCTCCACCTGCCCCGCAACGGCGCCGCCGCGCCGGAACTCATTGCCGAGGCCGCGCCCTGGCTGGATCCGCGCGATCCGGGCCGCTGCGTCGTGGGGTTCTGCGCCGCCCATCCCGACATGGTGGGCGATGTGACCGACGCCCCGCCCGCGGGCTGGGAAAACTGGGGTTTCAACGAGTGGGACCAGTGGTTCGGACGAATCAACGGCGTCTTCCTCGTCGATCTGGAGACGCTGCGCGTCGTGCAATACCCGCTCTATTCCTGCGGCGGCCAGACGGTCCCTTGCGACCTCTCCGGCCTGCCCCGCCGGCTGGTGCCGGTGGAAGACTGGCTGGAAGGGCAGAAGACGCCGTAATGTCGTTGTTACGCCGCGCATCCTTCGAGACGGGCCTTGCGGCCCTCCTCAGGATGAGGCCCAACTAGACACTCTCCCTCATGCTGAGGAGCGGCGAAGCCGCGTCTCGAAGCATGTTGGCTCACACAAACGCCGCCTCGAAAGCAGACACCCATGACCACCGAACCCGACGATCTCTTTTTCAGCCAGACCGGCCTCGACCGCGCGCGCGTGGAAGCGCAGGTCGGCGAAGCGCTGCACAATTCGGACGATGGCGAACTTTTCCTTGAATTCCGCCAGTCCGAAGCGCTCGGTTTCGACGACGGCCGCCTCAAGACGGCGAATTTCGATACGCAGCAGGGGTTCGGGCTGCGCTGCGTGGCGGGCGAATCGACCGGCTACGCCCATGCCTCCGAACTCTCCGAAGAGGCGCTGAAGCGCGCGAGCGACGCCGTGCAGGCGGTGAAACAGGGCGGCAGCTTCACGCTCGCCGAAGGCCCCGCCCGCACCAACACGCATCTTTATTCCGACGAGAACCCGCTCGGCGCGCAGAGCTTCGAGGACAAGGTGAAGCTTCTTGCCGAAATCGATTCCTATGCGCGGGCCAAGGACCCCCGCGTGCAGCAGGTTTCCGCCTCGCTGGCCGGCGAGTGGCAGGCGGTGGAGATCATCCGCGCCGACGGCGCCATCGTGCGCGACATCCGCCCCCTCGTCCGCCTCAATGTGTCCGTCACGGTCGGCGAAGGCGAGCGGCAGGAGACGGGCTCCTATGGCGTCGGCGGGCGCATGGGCTACGACATCTTCATCGCGCCCGACCAGTGGCGCTCCCAGGTGGACGAGGCATTGCGCCAGGCGCTTACCAATCTGGACAGCGTCGCCGCGCCCGCGGGCGAAATGGATGTGGTGCTCGGCCCCGGCTGGCCCGGCATCCTGCTCCATGAAGCGATCGGCCACGGGCTCGAAGGCGATTTCAACCGCAAGAAGACATCGGCCTTCGCAGGGCTCTTGGGTGAGCGCGTCGCCGCGCGCGGCATCACCGTCGTCGATGACGGTACGCTGGCCGACCGGCGCGGATCGCTCACCGTGGATGATGAAGGCACGCCGACCTCGCGCACGGTCCTCATCGAGGACGGCATTCTCAAAGGTTATATGCAGGACCGTCTGAACGCACGGCTCATGGGCATGGCCGCCACCGGCAACGGGCGGCGCGAGTCTTACGCGCATCAGCCCATGCCGCGCATGACCAACACCTACATGCTGTCGGGCGACAAGGACCCGGGCGAAATCCTCGCCTCGGTGAAGAAGGGCCTCTACGCCGTCTCCTTCGGCGGCGGTCAGGTGGACATCACCTCCGGCAAGTTCGTCTTCTCCTGCACCGAGGCCTATCTCATCGAGCACGGCAAGATCGGCGCGCCGGTCAAGGGCGCGACCCTCATCGGCAATGGGCCCGACGTCCTCACCCGCGTGTCCATGATCGGCAACGACATGAAGCTCGATCCCGGCATCGGCACCTGCGGCAAGGGCGGACAGGGCGTCCCCGTCGGCGTCGGCCAGCCGACGCTGCTGGTGAACGGCCTGACAGTGGGCGGCACCGCGCAGGCGGCCTAAAGCCTCTCCACGAACTCGTTCATCTCTGCATCGCTCCGCAGGCGGAAGAAGCGGGCATGGTCGCCATGCGCGTCGATAAGCTTTTCCATGCGCGGCGCGACCTCGCTCGGATAGGTCCAGATATAGCGCGCGAATTCCATGTCGATCTTCACAGGGCAGCCCTCCGCCATGTCGGCCCGCACGGCGCCTCTATGCGTCAGCACGCGCTTCACGGCCCGCCAGAGACAGAGAAGGCGCGGCTGGTCGATCCAGATGATCGTGTCGGCCCGCGCGGCGCGAATGTCGAAACTCTTGGAGAAGTTGCCGTCCATCACCCAGCGTTCGCCCGCGGCCGCATCCATCACGGCGGCGCGGAATTCGTCGAGCGGCGCTTCCACCCAGCCGGGCCTCCACCAGAGCTGATCGAGATGCACGACATTGAGCCCGAGCCTCTCTCCCATCGTGCGGGCGAGCGTCGACTTGCCCGCACCGGGCGAGCCGATGATGAGGATGCGCTGCATGCTCACCCCTTGGAGCTGTGGCAGACCGCCTGGATCTTGTTGCCGACGGGATCGCGCACATAGGCGCCGTAATAGTTCGGGTGGTAGTAGGCTCGGAGACCCGGAGCGCCCTCGTCGCTGCCGCCATTGGCCAGCGCCGCCGCATGGAAGGCGTCCACCGCCGCGCGGTCCGGCGCCAGAAACGCGACATGCCCGCCATTGCCCGGCACATGCGCCTCCCCATTGAAGGGTTTCAGGATGAAGACTTTCGGCCCCGTCGCCGTGCCATAGCTCAGCGTGCCTTCCATCTTGAAGAAGGGCTCGATGCCGAGCGTCGAAAGCACCGCGTCGTAGAAGGCTTCGAGCTTTTCCGGCTCATCCGCACCGATGGTGACGTGACTGAACATGGGCTCCCCCTATTTCCCCTGGGTGTCATCCCGGCGAAAGCCGGGACCCATTGGCGGCTGCGGCCAGTGGCTGTTGCGAGTGGGCTCCGGCCACCTCTACATGCAAGGAGGGCCGGGGTGACACCGACTTTTAAAATTAAAATGCGAACTCGTCGAAGATCGGCGCCACCGAGCCGTCCCAGCGCCCGTTATAGAGCGCGAGCAGTTCTTCCGCGGGCGTGCGATTGAGATGCACGATGTCTTCCAGCGTGGAAAGGAAGATCGTCTCGTCCGCGCCTGCACCGTCGCCCTGCGCACGCGCCGTCAGCCCTGCGCGGGAAATGTTCAGCACCTGCTTGGCCACATCGACGAGCGTGCCGCCCCGGAAAGGCGTATTGAGGCCCAGCCGCGGCACTTCATTGCGCAGCGTCTGGCGCTCCTCGTCCGTCCAGTCCTTTACGAGATCCCAGGCGGCGTCGAGCGAGTTCTGGTCGTACATGAGGCCGACCCAGAGCGCGGGCAGCGCACATATGCGGCTCCAGGGCCCGCCATCCGCGCCGCGCATTTCCATATAGTTCTTGATGCGCGCCTCGGGGAAGATCGTCGTCAGATGGTTGTTCCAGTCGCCCCGCGTCGGCAGCTCGCCTTTCAACCCCGGCAGCTCGCCCTTCAGGAAGTCGCGGAAGGACTGGCCGGTGACGTCGATATATTTCCCGTCGCGGAAGACGAAATACATCGGCACATCGAGCACATAATCGACCCAGCGCTCGAAACCGAAACCGTCTTCGAAGACGAATGGCACCATGCCCGCGCGTTCATTGTCCGTATCGGTCCAGACATGGGAGCGATAGGAGAGATAGCCGTTGGGCTTTCCTTCCGTGAACGGAGAATTGGCAAAAAGCGCGGTCGCGAGCGGTTGCAGCGCGATGCCGACACGCAGCTTCTGCACCATGTCGGCTTCGGACGCGAAGTCGAGGTTCACCTGCACCGTGCAGGACCGGTACATCATGTCGAGCCCCATGGTCCCGACCTTCTTCATGTACTCGGTCATGATCTCGTAGCGCCCCTTGGGCATGACGGGGATTTCGTCGCGCCGCCAGTTGGGCGTGAAGCCGAGCCCCAGGAAGCCGATATCGTGTTCGGCGGCGACTTCCTTCACCTGCGCCAGATGGTCATGCACTTCCGAACAGGTCTGGTGCAGGTTTTCGAGCGGCGCGCCCGACAGCTCGAACTGGCCGCCCGGCTCCAGCGAGATATTGCCGAGCCCGTCGCCTTCCAGACCGATCAGATAGCCGCCTTCCTCGATGGGCTTCCAGCCGAAACGCTGCATGCCTTCGAGAATCGCGCGAATGCCGTGTTCCCCGTCATAGGCGACGGGCGAATGATCTTTCAGGCGGAAAGGAAATTTCTCGTGTTCGGTGCCGATGCGCCAGTCCGCTTTCGGCTTGTTGCCGCGCTCCAGCGCCCAGATCAGGTCGTCGCGGCTGGAAATGGGCTCAGGCCCTGCAACCAGGATACTCATGGATAGGCCCCTTCCCGGACTTTCAGCCATACTCGGCTTTAGCGGCCGGCGCTTCCCGAGTCAGAGCCCCCAGAAGTGATCCGGTCTTTCAATTCGCCAAGATGTAGGAGCGGACGGGCAAAGAGGCAAGCCCCCGATGGCCTCACCAATCCCCGAGGATGAGCCCGGTCACGGCGAGCGCGGCAATGGCGGCGGTATCGGCCCGCATGATGCGGGGGCCGAGCGAGAGGGCGATCGTGTCTTTTCGCGCCCGCAGCATCTCGCGTTCCTCCGGTGCGAAGCCGCCTTCGGGGCCGATGACCACCGCCAGCGGCTTGCCCTTCAGCCCCGCTTTCTCGAGCCGTTCCAGCACGCCCCGCGCGCCGCCCGGCTCCTCGCTCTCGTCGCAAAAGAGGATATGGCGGCCCGGTGCGATCTCGTCCCAGCGTTTGATGAGCGCATCGAGTTTTTCCATCTCGCGCGCTTCCGGCACCGCCACGAGGCCGCATTGTTCCGCGGCTTCCACCACATTCGCCTGCAACCGCTCGTCCTTTACCCGCGAGACGATGGTGCGCCTTGTCTGCACGGGCTGGACGACGCTTGCGCCCATTTCCGTCGCTTTCTGCGCGATGAAGTCGAGCCGCGCCTTCTTCACCGGCGCGAAGAGAAGCCAGATATCGGGCAGCGGTTCATGCGGCCGCGTCCGCGCCTCCACGGCCAGCGTCGCCGCTTTCTTCGATGCGCTTTCGATGACTGCCGACCATTCGCCGTCGCGCCCGTTGAAAAGAAGCACGCGCGCCCCCTCGCCCATGCGCATCACATTCACAAGGTAGTGAGACTGGTCTTTGCCGAGCGTCAGGCTCGCCCCCGTGGCGAGCGCTTCCTCGACATAAAGCCGCGTTTTTCCTGTCGCGCAATGTGGGGGGCTGTCTTTATCGTCCTGCATGAAGGCTTGCCTGATGAATCGGGAGGGCTGAGTGTCGCATGGGCGGCAAGCGAGAGCGAGAGGGAGGTCATGAGCGAAATCCGGCCAAGGCCCACCGCCCGCCTTCTGCCCTTCTCGCCGGACGGGCGGCTGCTGCTCGTGCGCATGCATGACCCCAATGTCGGTGGGCCGGAGGGCCATGTCCTGCGCGAGGCCTATTGGGTCACGGTGGGCGGCGCGGTCGATGAGGGCGAAACGCTGGAAGAGGCCGCCCGGCGCGAATTGCGCGAGGAGACCGGTCTCGACGAGACGACCGCAAGGCTCGGGGCCCCCGTCTGGTACACGGAGCATGTCCTCACCGTGCATGGCGAGAAGCGCCTGTTGCAGGAAACCTTCTTCATGGCCGAAGCCCTCACCACCGAACTTTCTCATCACGGGCTTGAAGAGAGCGAGCGCGAGGCGATCCAGACCATGACATGGTGGGAGCCCGATGCGCTTCTCGCCAGCCCCGATACGATCTTCCCGACCTCGCTCAAGCACCATCTGCCTGCGCTATTGCGTGGCGAAGTGCCCGACACTGTAATACACATCGACCCATGACAGACGAGCAGACGATGCAGGACAGAGTGGCCGACGCCGCGCCGGAAAACTGGGTGGACGCCTATGCGCCCGCCTTCACGCGGCCCTATCTCAGGCTTGCCCGTGCGGACCGGCCCATCGGCACATGGCTCCTTCTGCTGCCGGGCTGGTGGTCGATCGCGCTTGCCGCCGATCTCCTGCCCAATGTCTGGCTGATGTTCCTCTTCGGCGTCGGCGCGCTCGTCATGCGCGGGGCGGGCTGCACCTATAACGATATCGTGGATCGCGATTTCGATGCGCAGGTCGCGCGCACGCGCTCGCGTCCCATTCCATCCGGCGCGGTGAGCCTCAAAATGGCCTGGGCGTTTCTGGCGCTTCAGTGCCTCATCGGGCTCGGCATCCTCCTGCTGCTCACGCCCTTCGCCATCGGGCTCGGCGTCGCCTCGCTCGCGCTCATTGCCGCCTATCCCTTCATGAAGCGCATCACCTATTGGCCGCAGGCCTGGCTCGGTCTCACCTTCAACTGGGGCGCGCTGATGGGCTGGGCCGCGGTGACCGACAGTCTCGCGCTGGCGCCCGTTCTCCTCTATGTCACCGGCATCGCCTGGACCATCGGCTACGACACCATCTATGCCCATCAGGACAAGGAAGACGATGCTCTGATCGGCGTGAAATCCACCGCGCTGCGCTTCGGGCGCGAGACGGTGCTCTGGATGTGGCTCTTTTACGGCCTCACCGCGCTGGGCCTGCTGCTCGCCGGTCTCGCCGCCGGGCTCGGCTTCGGCTTCTACATTCTCTGGCCGCTCGGCGTTCTCCACCTCATCCAGCAGATCCTCCGTCTCGACACGGAAGACCCCCAGCTCTGCCTCTCGCTCTTCCGCTCCAACCGCGATTTCGGCCTGATCATTCTGGCGGCCATCGTCGCGGGTACGCTGACGGGTTAAAGACAGGAGTCGTCCCGGGATTTATTCCCGGGACCCACTCACATTAGCCGCTTGCCGCAACCGCCAATGGGTCCCGGCAACGAGTGCCGGGATGACGCTCTTGGTTTTGGCTGACCGGCCACGCCACCCCTGCCTCTTGCCAAACTCGCCCTTTGCCCCCC
>CAYSVF010000075.1:0-9019 GCA_964434415.1 uncultured Parvibaculum sp. | reverse complement strand
AATTAGGCCGGTTCAGGGGCGGTAGCAAGGCGGGGTCAGATACGCGTGACCATCACCTCCACTTGCGCCTTCTTGCCCCATTCGCGGCGCAGCGTGCCACGCACCGCGCGGCGGACATATTCCGCAACGGAACCGTCGTCTCCCCTGCGTTTGGCGGGCAACCGATCCAGCGCTTCGTCGATTGCGTCAAGCGCCCGGTCTTCCAGCAACACGCCGAAATTATCTTCTTCCGGCAGGCCGATCAGGCGCACTTGCGGGTCACCGCAAATGCGGTTCTTGCCGTCGATCACCAGGGTGACGAAGACCGCGCCCGAGAAGGAGAGCCTGCGGCGCATCCGAAGCGCTTCCTCTTCGGCCTCCACCAGAATGTCGCCATCCAGATAAAGGCGGCCGGCGGGCGCCTCGTCGATCACCCTTGCCTCGTTCGGCGCGAGACGAACCATGAGCCCGTTCTTCACCACGATCTGCTCAGGCACCTGAAGCTCGCGCGCAAAGGCGGCATGCTCTGCGAGATGTCGGGCTTCGCCGTGAACGGGAATGGAAATGCGCGGCCTGATCCACTGATACATCTGGGCCAGCTCGTCGCGGCAGGGATGACCGGAGACATGGACGAAGTGATCCTTCTCCGTCACGACGCGAATGCCGCGCTCCGACAAAAGGTTCTGAAGCTCGAAGATCGAGACGTCGTTGCCGGGGATGATGCGGGAGGAAAAGACGACCGTATCGCCCTCCTCCAGCACGATATTGGGGTGCGTGTTTTCGGCGATCCGCGCCAGCGCGGCGCGCGGCTCTCCCTGTGAGCCGGTGCAGAGATAGAGCACGCTTTCGGGCGGCAGGTAGCCCGCATCCTCTTCGTTCACGAAGGGCGGCAGGTCGTGCAGATAGCCCGCCTCGCGCGCCGCGGAAACCACGCGGTGCATGGACCGCCCGACCAGCACGACATGGCGGCCGCATTCCGCCGCCGCCTTGGCGATGCTTTCCAGCCGAGCGACATTGGAGGCGAAGGTGGTAACGGCGATACGGCGCTTGCACGTCCTGAAAAGCTCGACGAGGCTCCGGCCGACATCGGCCTCGGAACCGGAGACGCCGGGCGAAAAGACATTGGTGCTGTCGCAAACGATGGCGAGCACGCCTTCATCGCCGATTTCCGTCAGGCGGGCCGCGTCGATGTCGTCGCCCAGCACGGGGTCCGGATCGATCTTCCAGTCGCCGGTATGCAGCACGAGGCCGAGCGGCGTGCGGATGGCGAGCGCGTTGGGTTCCAGAATGGAATGGGTGAGCGTGACAAGTTCGATGTCGAAGGGGCCGAGATCGAAGCGATGGCCGAGCGGGATGATGTGCATGGGCACTTCATCCTCGATCCCCGCCTCGATCAGCTTGCCGCGCACCATGTGGGCGGTGAAGGGCGTTGCGTAGACCGGACAGCGCAGGCGCGGCCAGATATGCGCGACGGCGCCGATATGATCTTCATGCGCATGGGTGAGGACGATGCCGAGCAGCTCATCACGCCGCTCTTCAATGAAAGCCGGGTCGCCCATGATAAGGTCGATGCCAGGCGTGCGCTCGTCGCCAAAGGTGACGCCCAGGTCGACAATGATCCATTGCCGGTCATCGTCGGTCCCGTAGCCATACAGGTTGAAGTTCATCCCGATTTCGCCGGATCCGCCGAGCGGCAGAAACAGGAACTCATCATCGGGTTTCGCCGGACCCGCGCGCTTGCCGCTTGCGGTATCGGCGGCGGTGGCGGGAGATGTTGTTTCACTCATGCTTATTCTTAGCGCGCCATGCCTCAGGACGCCATGGGGGGCGTCGAGGAGCCGAAAAAGACATCGCCCGCCGCCACCCGGCGCAGGCTGCCATCGGCGAGGCGGATTTCCAGCGTGCCGTCCGTGGCGAGACCCTCGAAGCTTCCCGTAAAACTCTCATCCGACAGGCGCACGGTGATCTCGCCGTGAAGCCCCTCGGCGCGGGCAAGCCATGCCTCGCGGATGGCGGCAAAGCCATGCTGGCCGCGCCAGACGGCCAGCCAGCGCTCATAGCTTGCGGCCAGCGCCCCCAGCATCTCCACCGGCGTGACATGGCCTGCCTGCATGGCGGCAAGCGAGGTCGCGGGATATTCGATGTTTTCGGGATGGACGGCCAGGTTGACGCCCATGCCGATGGCGACCCAGGCGACCTCGCCCCCGGCGACGCCGGAGGATTCCAGCAGGATACCGGCGAGCTTTCGCCGCTCATGCAGAAGGTCGTTCGGCCATTTAAGCTTGAGCCCGCCTTTCACCCGAGGCGGCAGGATGCTTTCCACGGCATCATGGACGGCAACGGCGGCGACGAAGGAAAGTTCGCCCGCCTTGCGCGGTCCGCAATGGGGGCTGAGGAGAAGCGTTCCCATGAAATTGCCGTTGGGCGATACCCATTCGCGGCCCCGCCTGCCCCGCCCCGCGGTCTGGAGGTCGGCTGTAATCCAGACATTGCCGGGATCGCCCGCATCGCCCAGGCGGCGGGCTTCTTCATTGGTGCTGTCGATTTCGCCAAAGTGAAAATGGCGGTACCCGGCAGGAAGGCTCGTGTCTTGCTCTGCCATGCTGCGCGCCTTACGGCATCAACGCGGCAACCGCCGATTGCGCCCCGGCGATGATCGGCAGCGGATAGACGAAGAACAGCATGGTGAAGATACCGGAGATGGTGAGCATCGCCGTTAGCTCTCCGGGCATGGGCTCGAAAGCCTCCGCCGGCTCGTCGAAATACATCACCTTCACGATACGCAGATAGTAGAAGGCCCCGACGACGCTGGAGAGCACACCGATAACGGCCAGCGGGTAAAGATGGGCCTGGATCGCCGCCATGAAGACGTAGAACTTGCCGAAGAAGCCGGCGAGCGGCGGGATGCCGGCCAGCGAAAACATCAGCATCGCGAAGACGAAAGCGAGCAAGGGCTGGTGACGCGAGAGACCCGCGAGGTCCTCGATCGACTCCACCATGCCTTCCTGACGGCGCATCATGAGGATGCAGCAGAAGACGCCGATATTCATGACAACATAGATCGTCATGTAGATAAGCACGCCGCGCAGGCCTTCCGGCGTGCCTGCGGCGAGGCCGACAAGCGCATAGCCCATATGGCCGATGGAGCTGTAGGCCATCAGGCGCTTGATGTTGTTCTGGCCGATAGCGGCAAAGGCGGCCAGCACCATGGACGCAATCGAGACGAAGACGATGATCTGCTGCCATTCGGGCAGAAGATGCGGAAAGGCGCCGTAGAGCAGATTGATGATGAGCGCCATGGCCGCGAGCTTGGGCGCACCGGCAAAGAAAGCAGTCACCGGGGTCGGCGCGCCTTCATAGACATCGGGCGTCCACATGTGGAACGGCACGGCGGAAATCTTGAAGGAGAGACCGGCCAGCACGAACACGAGACCAAAGATGACACCGGTATTGGCGCCTGCTTCCAGGATGTGGGCGATGACGTTGAAATCGACGCTGCCCGTGAAGCCATAGACCATCGACGCGCCGTAAAGCAGCATGCCAGAGGACAGCGCACCGAGGACGAAATATTTCAGGCCCGCTTCCGTGGAGCGCGCGCTGTCGCGATTGAAGGCCGCGATGACGTAGAGCGCGAGGCTCTGCAGTTCGAGACCCAGATAGAGGGCGATCAGGCTGTTGGCGGAGACCATGGCGAACATGCCGAGTGTGGCCAGCACGATCAGGA
This sequence comes from uncultured Parvibaculum sp., assembly GCA_964434415.1. Lineage (GTDB taxonomy): Bacteria > Pseudomonadota > Alphaproteobacteria > Parvibaculales > Parvibaculaceae > Parvibaculum. The sequence continues at coordinate 5,316 of CAYSVF010000075.1, read as the reverse complement.
CGGGAAACTCGAAACGGTCGATCTTTTCCCGCTCGATGAAGTTCATCGACATCACGATAGCCGCGGCCGCGGCAAGCAAGATGAGAATCTTCACATATTTGGTGAAGCCGTCGATGACGAACATGCCCTCGAAGGTCGTCACGCGCCCGCCGCTCTGGCCGATCAGCACACCGCAGACGATGGCAAAGAGCGCCAGCGCGCCATAGGCGGTATCGCGCGCCGTGGCATGCTTGCGGAACACACCGTACATGAGCAGCAGCAGAGCCCCCGCGGCGAGAAGCATCTCGGGCAGCGCGGGAGAAAAAGCGGGAAGCGTGGTCACTGCGGTTTCCATGAATCTGTCCTTGCGGCCCCTGCTCTACTGAATGCCGATGAGGCTGGCGAGATGCATCAGCATCCCGCTCCCCATCGCGGTCTGATGGGCCTCGACGGCCGCGTGATAATTGGCAACCAGGTGCTCAACCGACACGGCCGTGATGTCGAAGATCGGCGTCGGGTAGATGCCGAAGAAAAGGGTCGTCGCGATAAGCGGCGCCAGCGTCAGCGCCTCACGCATGTTGAGATCCTTCATGCTTTTCAGCACATCGCGCTGGATCTCGCCGAAGACGACGCGGCGATAGAGATAGAGCGCGTACCCCGCCGACAGGATGACGCCCGTGGCGGCCAGCGCCGCGACCCAGGTGTTCACCATGAAGGTGCCCATGAGCGTCAGGAACTCGCCGACGAAGCCGGACGTGCCCGGCAGGCCGACATTCGCCATGGTGAAGATGAGGAAGGCGACGGCATAGAGCGGCATGCGGTTCACAAGGCCGCCATAGGCGGAAATCTCGCGCGTGTGCAACCGGTCGTAGATGACGCCGACGCACAGGAAGAGCGCGCCCGACACCCAGCCATGGCTGAGCATCTGGAAGATGGAGCCCTGAACGCCCTGCTGGTTCACGGCGAAGATACCCATGGTGACGAAGCCCATATGGGCAACGGAGGAATAGGCGATCAGCTTCTTCATATCCTCCTGCACCAGCGCGACCAGCGAGGTGTAGACGATCGCAATCACACTCAATGCGAAGACGAGCGGTGCAAAATCGGCGGAGGCCAGCGGGAACATGGGCAGCGAGAAACGCAGGAAGCCATAGCCACCCATCTTCAGCAGGATACCGGCCAGGATGACCGACCCCGCCGTAGGCGCTTCCACATGCGCGTCGGGCAGCCAGGTGTGGACCGGCCACATCGGCATCTTCACCGCGAAGGAGGCGAAGAAGGCCAGCCAGAGCCAGGTCTGCATACCAGCCGGGAACTCGTGCGTCAGCAGGACCGTGATGTCGGTCGTGCCCGCATCCCAATACATCGCCATAATGGCCAGCAGCATGAGCAGAGAGCCGAGCAGCGTGTAGAGGAAGAACTTGAAGCTCGCATAGATACGGCGAGGACCGCCCCAGACGCCGATGATGAGATACATCGGGATGAGGCCGCCTTCGAAGAAGATGTAGAACTGCACGAGGTCCAGCGAGCAGAAGACGCCGATCATCAACGTTTCCAGCACGAGGAAGGCGATCATGTACTCCTTCACGCGGGTCTGGATCGCATCCCAGCTCGCCAGAATACAGGCGGGCATGAGGAAGGTCGTCAGGATGACGAACAGCATCGAAATGCCGTCGACGCCGACGTGATAATTGATCGAACCGCCCAGCCACTCGGTTTCCTGCACGAACTGGAAGTCGGCCGTGGTCGGGTCGAACTTCCACCAGATGTAGAGCGACAGGATGAAGGTGAAGCCCGTCGTCCACAGCGCGACATATCGCACGTTCCGCGCAACCGTTGCCTCGTCGCCCCGAACGAAGGCGATCAGCAAAGCGCCTGCGAGCGGCAGGAATGTGATGAGCGAGAGAATGCTTCCGTCGGTCATCAGTGCGCGCCCCCGAACATGAAATAGGTCGCCAGCGCCGCCACACCGAGCAGCATTGCGAAGGCATAGTGATAGAGATACCCGCTCTGCAGGCGGACGACGCCGCGCGTCACGTCAAGCACGCGCGCGGACACGCCATCCGGCCCGAGGCCGTCGATGATCCGGCCGTCGCCCTGCTTCCACAGGAGGCGACCGACCCAGAAGGCCGGGCGGACGAAGAGGAAGTCGTAGATCTCGTCGAAATACCACTTGTTGAGCAGGAACTTGTAGAGCGGCTCCTGTTCGCGGGCGAGCTGCTTGGGCAGCTCGGGCTTGACGAGATAAAAGAGCACCGCGACCGCGAGGCCGATCAGCATCATCAGCGTCGGCATCCCGGCCGCCCAGGCCGGCACGTCGTGATGCATGGCATGAAGGACATGGTTGTCCGCGCCATGGAAGATGGAGCTGAGCCAGAAGGCGCTGTGCGCATCGCCGATAAAGAGCTTCTCGAAGGCAAGACCTGCGAAGACGGCGCCGACCGCCAGCACGACCAGCGGGAGCATCATCACCATGGGCGATTCATGCACATGGGAAAGCGTCTCGTTGGAGGCACGGCTCTGACCGTGGAAGGTCATGAAGACGAGGCGCCAGGAGTAGAAGGAGGTGAAGAGCGCGGCAACGACCAGCATCACATAGGCAAACATGTGAGCCGGGTTGGCATCGGCGACGAAGGTCGCCTCGATGATGGCGTCCTTGGAGAAATAGCCCGCCGTGCCCGGCACGCCGGTGAGCGCCAGCGTACCGATGATCATCATCAGCCAGGTCGCCGGGATCATGCGGAACAGGCCGCCCATCTTGCGCATGTCCTGCTCGTCGCTCATGGCATGGATGACCGAGCCGGAGCCGAGGAACAGGAGCGCCTTGAAGAAAGCATGCGTGAAGAGGTGGAACATGGCCGGCTCGTAGGCGCCGACGCCAAGGCCCGCGAACATGTAGCCAAGCTGCGAACAGGTCGAATAGGCGATGACGCGCTTGATGTCGTTCTGCACGAGCCCCACGGTTGCCGCGAAAAACGCCGTGATCGCCCCGATGACCGTGACCACCGTCAGCGCGAAAGGCGAGAACTCGAAGACCGGCGACATGCGCGCGACGAGGAAGACGCCCGCCGTCACCATGGTCGCGGCGTGGATAAGCGCCGAAACAGGCGTCGGGCCTTCCATCGCATCCGGCAGCCAGGTGTGGAGCAGGAACTGCGCCGACTTGCCCATGGCGCCCATGAAGAGCAGCAGGCAGGCGGTGGTGACGATCGGCACGTCATAGCCGAGGAAAAGGAACGTCTTGTCCTGCAGGTCCGGGATCGCCTTGAAGACGGTGTCGAAATCCACCGAGCCGATGGTGAAGAAGAGCGTTGCAATGCCGAGGATGAGGCCGAAGTCGCCGATACGATTGACGACGAAGGCCTTGATCGCGGCGGCGTTGGCGCTCGGCTTCTTGTACCAGAAACCGATCAGCAGATAGGAGGCAAGCCCCACGCCTTCCCAACCGAAGAAGAGCTGCACGAAATTGTCGGCCGTCACCAGCATCAGCATGGCGAAGGTGAAGAGCGACAGATAGGCGAAGAAGCGCGGCTGCTGCGGGTCGTGGCTCATATAGCCGATCGAATAGATGTGCACGAGCGCGGAGACCCAGGTCACCACGACGAGCATCACCGCCGTCAGCGTATCGATGCGCAGGCGCCAGTCCGCCTCGAAGGCGCCGGAATTGATCCAGGTGAGAACCTGTATGCGATAGGTCTCGCCCTGAAGACCAACATCGGCGAAGGCGAAGGCGGCCAGGATCGCGGCAATCACGATCGGCACGCAGGTGACGATCTGCGCGCCGCGCGGACCGAGCCAGCGACCGAAAACCCCGGCGGTCAGAAAGCCCAGAAGCGGCAGGAAGACGATGGCTGAGAACATTGCTTCCTTACCCCTTCATCGAATTGATGTCTTCAACCGCGATGGAGCCGCGGTTGCGATAGAACACAACGAGGATCGCCAGACCGATGGCGGCCTCGGCGGCGGCGACCGTCAGAACGAAAAGCGCAAAGACCTGACCGACCATATCGCCCAGAAATGTGGAGAAGGCCACAAGGTTGATATTGACGGCGAGCAGCATCAGCTCGATCGACATGAGGATGATGATGACGTTCTTCCGGTTCAGGAAGATGCCGAAAATCCCCAGCGTAAAGAGGATCGCCGCAACGGTCAGATAATGTCCGAGGCCGATAGCCATGTGTTTCTCCCCGGCGCCATGAAGATGCGCCGCTTGTAACCCGTCAGAGCCCCTGCCCGGGGTCAACTTTCTTGTTTTCCACCGCCTGATCGCGACGACGCGATACCTGGCGGGCAATGTTCTGGCGCTTGGCCTTGGTGTTCTCGCGATGGGTCAGCACGATGGCGCCGACCATGGCCACGAGAAGAACCAGACCGGCCGCCTGGAAGAGATAGACGTAGTTGGTGTAGAGGAGCTGTCCGAGCGCGCGCGTATTGTCGATCTGAGCGACGTCGGGTACCGGATGCGCCGCGACGCCGACTGCTTCCGGCGCGAAGGTCCACGCGCCAAGCACCAGGACAAGCTCGACCAGCAGGATAAAGCCGACAAGGCCGCCGATCGGCAGATATTGCAGGAAGCCCTCGCGCATCTCGGCGATGTCGATTTCGAGCATCATCACCACGAAGAGGAAGAGCACGGCGACGGCGCCGACATAGACGACGACCAGCATCAATGCCAGGAACTCCGCCCCCATCAGCACGAAGAGCGCGGCGGCGTTGAAGAAGGCCAGGATCAGGAAGAGCACCGAATGCACGGGGTTACGCGCGGCGATGACCATAAAGCCCGCCGCGACGGTGATCGCCGCAAATACGTAAAACGCTATGGCGGTAACAATCATGTCTGCCCCTTGCTCAATCCGGCCGCGTGACGCGCGCCGGCCCTTCCGTTAATTCCCCTGCCCCGATCCGGCCCGCTCAGCGGTATGGCGCATCGAGCGCAATGTTGCGCGCGATCTCGCGTTCCCAGCGGTCGCCATTGGCGAGGAGCTTGTCCTTGTCATACATGAGTTCTTCACGCGTCTCCGTGGCGAACTCGAAATTCGGTCCTTCGACGATGGCATCCACCGGGCAGGCCTCCTGGCAGAAACCGCAATAGATGCATTTCGTCATGTCGATGTCGTAGCGCGTGGTGCGGCGGGTGCCGTCATTGCGGCGCGGGCCGGCCTCGATGGTGATCGCCTGCGCCGGACAGATCGCCTCGCACAGCTTGCAGGCGATGCAGCGCTCTTCGCCGTTCGGGTAACGGCGCAGCGCATGTTCACCACGGAAGCGCGGCGACAGCGCACCCTTTTCGAACGGATAGTTCAGCGTCGCCTTGGGCTTGAAGAAATAGCGCATGGC
>CAYSVF010000074.1:0-9073 GCA_964434415.1 uncultured Parvibaculum sp. | reverse complement strand
ATCGAGGTGCCCGAAGGCGTTCTCACCGTGATGGAAGGCGAGTTCCGCCTCGACGACGACAAGCTGTCGGGCAAGGCCGCTCGCGTGGCCTGGGGCCGGAATGCGAAACATGCCGTGACGCTTGTCGAAGGGCAGGGCGGCGCGCAGGCCGTGCTTATGGCGCTGGACGGCGTGACCATCGAGGAAGACATCAATGTCGCGCGCGAGCCGAGGGACACGCTGACTTTCGACGGTGCGTCGGCGGTGGTGAAACCTGTCGGGCTCGATGCGGAGGCGCTGACGCTTTACGGCGCGCTCATCCGCGCCGCGCAGATGGCGGGCGCGCTTGCCTATCTGCTGCGGCAGAGCGTTCAGTATGCGAATGAGCGCAAGCAGTTCGGCCGCGAGATCGGCAAGTTCCAGGCGATCCAGCAGCAGCTTGCCGTTCTCTCGACGCAGGCCGCGGCGGCGGGGACGGCGGCGGCCCATGCCTGCGCCAGCGCCGACCGGCAGGACGATCCGTCCTTCGAGATCGCGGTCGCCAAGGTGCGCGCGGACGATGCGGCCAATATCGCCACGTCCATCGCGCATCAGGTGCATGGCGCCATCGGCTTCACCTATGAGCATGGGCTGCACTACGCGACGCGCAGGCTCTGGTCATGGCGGGCGGAATTCGGCGCGGGCGCGGACTGGGCCGAACTGCTCGGCCGCCAGACGATCACGCGCGGCGCCGACGCGCTCTGGCCTTTCGTGACGGCGCGCTAAACGGAATCATCGAACCGCAAACAGAGGTATCCCCATGAATGTGTCCGAAGCGCTGAAGACGCGCATCACCTGCCGCGCCTTTCAGGACAAGCCCGTGCCGGAAGCGACGCTGCGCGAACTGCTCGAAACGGCGAAATATGCGCCGTCGGGCGGAAACCTGCAGCCCTGGCATGTCTATGCGCTGACGGGAAAGAAGCTGGAAGAGTTTCTGGGCATCATCCGCGACAAGGCGAAGGACAATCCCTTCGGAGAGGGCACGGAATACGACATCTATCCCAAGGGGCTGACCGATCCCTATCGCAGCCGCCGCTTCAAATGCGGCGAGGACATGTATGCCTCCATCGGCGTGGCGCGCGAGGACAAGGCGGGCCGGCTTCAGCAATTCTCGCGGAATTTCGAGTTTTTCGGCGCGCCCGTCGCGCTCTTCTTTGCCATCGACCGGCAGATGGGGCTCGGCCAATGGGCCGATCTCGGCATGTTCATGCAGTCGGTCATGCTGCTGGCGCGCGAATACGGGCTCCACACCGCGCCGCAGGAAGCCTGGGCGATCTGGCACAAGACCATTGTTGAATTTGTGGACATGCCCGAAGAGCTTATGCTGTTCTGCGGCATGGGGCTTGGCTATATGGACGAAAACGCGCCCATCAACCGGCTCCGGACGGATCGCGCGCCGCTCGAGGAAATCGTGTCCTTCGAGGGGTTCTGACCCTTTGAATGGGGCGTAACCTGCCGTTCATCCCGGGTTCAGTGAGGACGGTTTAGGCTCCCTCCATGATTTCGCAGCCCACATATCGCTTCATCGCCAAGGCCGCGCAGATTGCGCTGCTGGCGGCGGCATTTGTCGTGTTCGGCAGCGCCGCCCGGGCCGATGGCGTGTCTTTCGGCAGCGGGGCGGCGGCCTGGCCGCGCGCCCAGGGCTATGTGAACCGCCCGCTTTACGATGCACGGTCCGATCAGGACAATGCGCGCAATGCGGTGAAGGCGGGAAATGTGCTGTCGCTGGAGCAGATCCTGCCGCGCGTGCGGGCGCGCTTTCCCGGACAGCATCTGGATTCGCGCCTCGTTCAGGCGGGCGGACGCGCCGTCTACAAGGTAAAGATGCGCATGAACGATGGCAGCGTTAAGATCATCACCGTCGATGCCCGCTCCGGCAATATTCTCGGTGCGAGATAGGAGAGACCCATGCGGCTTCTGGTGGTGGAAGACGATCCGGATCTGAACAGGCAGCTCGTCAGCGCGCTTCAGGAAGCAGGCTATGTGGTAGACAGCGCCACCGACGGCGAAGAGGGCCATTTCCTCGGCGATACCGAACCCTATGACGCCGTCGTGCTCGATCTGGGCCTGCCGGAAATGGACGGCGTGACCGTGCTCGAAAAATGGCGGCGTGACGGCAAGACCATGCCCGTGCTGATCCTGACCGCGCGCGACCGCTGGTCGGACAAGGTGGCGGGCTTCGACGCGGGCGCCGACGATTATGTGGCCAAGCCCTTCTATATGGAGGAAGTGCTGGCGCGGCTGCGCGCGCTGCTGCGCCGCGCGGCGGGGCATGCCTCGAGCGAACTGGAATGCGGGCCGCTGATGATCGACACGCGCACCTCGCGCGTGACGGTGAACGGCAAGGCAGTGAAGCTCACCTCGCTGGAATACAGGCTGCTCTCCTATCTGATGCATCATCAGGGCCGTGTCATCTCGCGGACCGAACTGGTCGAACATCTCTACGACCAGGATTTCGACCGCGACTCGAACACGATCGAAGTGTTTGTGGGACGCCTGCGCCGCAAGCTCGGCAAGGATCTGATCGAGACCGTGCGGGGCCTCGGCTACCGCCTGACGGCACCGGAAGATGCGGTCTAGCAGCCTCGCGTTCCGCCTCGTCGCAGGCGCGGCCTTCTGGAGTTCCATCGTCCTCGTGGCGGGCGGGATCATTCTCTCCACATTGTTCAGGGGCTCGGTCGAGCGCAGCTTCGATGCGCGTCTCGCCTCCATGCTGGACAGCCTCATCGCCAGTACCGATGTCTCGCCGGACGGCAAGCTGGAGCGCTCGCGCGAGCTGAGCGAAAGCCGCTTCGATTTCGCCTATTCGGGCCTTTACTGGCAGATCGCGCCGCTCGCCCCGCGCGCGCCCCTGCGGTCCCGCTCGCTCTTCGACCAGAAGCTCGATATCGATGCGGGCAAGAAAGTCGAGCGCGGCGAGAACGGCATCAAGGCCTTCGGGACGACCGGGCCGGAAGGCCAGCATCTGCGCGTGCTGGAACGGCGGATCTCGCTGCCCGGATATGATGTGCCGGTTTCCTTCGCCGTCGCGGCCGACCGCGCGGAACTGGAAGGGGATATCGCCCATTTCAATGGATGGGTCGCCGCCTCCATGGGCGTGCTCGGTATCGTGCTGCTGGGGGCGCTTCTCATTCAGGTGCGTTTCGGTCTGCAGCCGCTGGACAGGGTGCGCCTGTCGCTCGCGAATATCCGCTCGGGCCGGGCGACGCGGCTGGAAGGCGAGTTCCCGAGCGAGATCGAGCCGCTGGCCGAGGAGCTGAACGGCCTGCTGGACGGCAATCGGGAAGTGCTGGAACGCGCGCGGACCCATGTCGGCAATCTCGCCCATGCGTTGAAGACGCCGCTCAGCATCCTTTCCAACGAAGCCCGCGCGCAGAAAACCGAGTTCGGGGGGCTGGTCGAAAAGACCGCGGGCCAGATGCGCGAACAGATCGACCATCATCTGGCGCGCGCCCGCATGGCGGCATCGGCCAATGTGCTGGGCGCGCATAGCGATGCGTCCGAGGTGATGAAACGCCTCGCGCGCACGCTGGAGCGCATCTATGCGGAACGCGGCATCCGGATCGATCTTGCCATGCCCGACGGGATCGGCTTTCGCGGCGAAGCACAGGATCTGGAAGAGATTGCGGGCAACCTGCTCGACAATGCCTGCAAATGGGCGGGAAGCACCGTGCGGGTGGAACTGACGCCGCTTGCCGAGCGCCGCAAGGGGCGGCCGTTCTTTCTGCTCGCCATCGAGGATGACGGGCCGGGGCTGCCGGCGGAAAAGCGCCAGGCGGCGCTCAAGCGCGGCGGTCGGCTCGATGAATCCAAACCCGGCTCCGGCCTCGGTCTTTCCATCGTGACGGAAATTGCGGAGCTCTATGGCGGCGACCTGACGCTCGCCGATGCCGCGTCCGGCGGTCTCCGCGCCGAAGTGCGGCTACCGCAGGCGGGTGAATAGAAGCGGCTTTCGTTCGCTGTCACCCCGGGCTTCGTCCCGGGGGCCAGAGCGTCAGGTTCAGCGCCTGTTGCGCTTGGATCCGGGATGACGGATAGGATTGGAACCGTCCCGCGAAGCTGAACGCCGGATGAACGCCGCATTCAGGGGCTGCTCAAGCACCCCCCGGTAATGTCCCCCTCATGAGCTGCCGGATGTCCGGCAGGCACGACATCGAAAGGGGTGCCGAAATGACTTTCTCCCGTATCTCCAAAGCCGCGACCGCTGTGGCCCTGATCCTCGGCATGTCGGCCGCGACCACCATGGCCAATGCCGGTTCGCGCTATTCCTATGACGAATACAACAACCGCTACGACCAGCAGCGCTATGACAGCCGCTACGACAATCGCTATGACAACCGTTATGACCGTCGCTACGACAATGACTATCGCGACGACCGCAACGACCGTAGCAAGGATATGATCGGCGCCATTGGCGGCGCATTGATCGGCGGCCTGCTCGGCTCGCAGTTCGGCGGCGGCGACGGCAAGCTCTTCACCACCGGCGCGGGCGTGCTGGTGGGCGCGATGCTGGGCAAGAACATCGCCAATAATCTGGATCGCCGCGACCGTCCCTATGTCGAGCGCGCCTCCTATGACGCGCTGGCCGGCGGGCGCCGCACGCGGTGGCGCAATCCCGATAGCGGCAATTACGGCTATGTGACGCCGGTCGCCAGCTATAATCGCGGTGGCCGCCATTGCCGCGAATACGAGCAGACGATCTATATCAACAACCGCGCCCGCAATGCCCATGGCACGGCCTGCCGCATGCCGGACGGCACCTGGCAGATCGTCAACTGATCGTCCGTAGACGTACCGGTTTTCCTGCCGGACACCTTCTCGAAATGAAAAGGCCGCCGCATTCCCCATAAGGGAGTGCGGCGGCCAGTTCGGAACGGTTGCGACGCGACCTGCTATTTGTGCTGTCGTCAGGCCGCCCCGTCTGCGTGCCGGATGTCGGTCGACTGCCGCCCCGAAGGGCGGCGACATGGAAAATGAGCTAGGCGGAAAGGGTCCCGGAAGTGTCCGTCCTTGTCCACCTCGCCTCACGATCCTGAGTCGGAATCGATATCCGGGCGATGGCAAACGGTGTCACTAAACCGTTAGACATCGGATCACCTCCTTTCCTTGTTGAACACGGGACTCAACCGTGAATCCGGACACGGCCCGCGTCAAGGGGATGTATGTGACAAGTTTCAAAACACACCATCCAGTGGAAACAAAGGCGCGCATTTTGGGGATTTTCCGTAGGCGGACGCCGCCGGATAATTTACCGGAGTGTTCGGCGCTGCGCGCCGCAGGCGCTGCAAGCCGCATGGCGGCTGCGCATTGAAGACGAATCAATCGCCGGTGACCGCGTGCGGTTTCACCGGATCGGCGGCTTCCTCGTCCTGATCGATCAGGGTCTGCATGGTGATGTCGTCGGTAATCTCTTCTTCCCGCTCCGAAAGCCGGGCGAAGAGCTCTTCCACACGAGGCTCCTTTGCAAAGCTGCTCGACTGGATCGCCTGTTCCGCGGTTTTGCGGTGCCGTACGGCGGAAATTACATCGGTGATACTCGTCTTGTCGCTCGGTTTGCCGGGCACCAGACGGGCAGGGCTGTCCCCGGTGAGGTTCAAAAGCCCCGCCTTGCGCAGCGCCCGCGAGATTTGCCCGACGGCCTCCATCGGCAGATGCAGCCGTTTGGAGAGCGTTTCCTCGGTCCAGGGCGTGTGCCCCCTGGCGAATGATTCGTGAATGAGCAGCAGGGCCTGAACCGACATCCGCTCGAGTTGGGCCGAGTTGAGATAGCCGATCCCCGCCACGGGCGATAGGTGCCGCCGGTTCTGGAAATAGAACGAGATCGCACAGCCGCCCAGCAGGATCAGCCAGGCCGCGTAGAGCCAGAACATGAAGACCACGAGGCTCGCGAAGGCGGAATAGATGGCAACGGTCTGCGCCGATTTCACAACAAAGGTTGCAAAGCCCCAGCCCACGGCGCCCCAGGTGATGCCCGCCACCGTGGCGCCGGCAAAGGCGGAGGACAGGCGCACCCGCGTATTGGGGATCAGCGAATAGATGAAGGTGAAGGCGCCGATCAGCACGATATAGGGAAGCGCCCGGCTCGATTGCTCGACGATGAACCGCACCGGCCCCCATTCGATAAACGACCCGACCATCGAATTGGAAAGCGCGCCCGCCGCGATGCCGGCAAAGGTGAAGGCGACGACCGGTCCGAGCAGCCCCATGCTGACCAGTTCGGTGAATTGCTGTGTGATCGAGCGGCTCGCCTCGACATGCCAGATCGCATTGAAGGCCTCCTCCACCTTCTTGATCATCGAAATGACGGTGTAGATGAGGAAGGCAAAACCGACCGTGCCCAGCACATTGGCGTTCACGCGCTGCACGAATTCCATCATGCGCTGCGTCACCTCGGCTCCCTGTGCGCCGAGCGGGGAGAGGAAGTCGGAAAGCATGCTCTCGATATAGCTGTCGAAGCCGAAAGCGCGCGCGATGGCAAAGCCGATGGCCAGTGCCGGAACGATGGAAAGAAGCGTCGTATAGACGAGGCTCATCGCCCTGAGATTGAGCGAGCCCGCAAGCAGGTCGCGAATGACGACCCAGGAAATCCGCAGCGACGTGACCGTGACCCGGCGCCAGAGCGGCTGGTCTTCATCCGTCGGTTCCCAGATGAAATTTTCTATCCGGTTTTGAAGCAGGCTTGGGCTGATCATGGCGCAATCCAGAAACATTCCCGGCGATCATGGGCCGATCGAAAGCGTTGAGGATCTTTCATCGGCCCGGTCTTCGCGGGCAATGCCGGTCTCGCCGGACGGTCATGAGAAAGGTCATGACGGGGAGCCACCGGCGGCCCGTGACAAAAGAAAGACCCCCCAGCTGGGGGTGGGGGGTCTCGAACTTGTAGGGCCGGGAAACCCGGCCGGAGGTCTTGTCAGCGGCTGTGTCAGCCGATAACGAGTTCCTCGGCAGAGAAACGACCGTTTCGGCCTTCCACCAGTTCGTACTGGATGGACTGGCCTTCCTGCAGTGTTTTCTGTCCGGCACGTTCAACAGCCGAGATGTGTACGAACACGTCCTTGCCGCCGTCTTCCGGTGCGATGAACCCATAACCTTTCGTGGCGTTGAACCACTTAACGACTCCGGTAGCCATATGCGTCGATAGCCTTCAGTAAGTAAGTAATCAGGGCACCCCCGGATCACCGGAGATGTCCAGCTGTTAACGCTATCACCGAATAATCGTCGTCGCGAATCGAAATCTGGACAGTGTTCGAGATAATTTTGGGCTGCCCGTAAACGTTTAGTACCGTTTGCATTTTCGGCGGCCGCTCGTTTCGCGGAACAAAAATTTCACGCTTCGGTTTTCTGTCGCAGTGTTGTCATCCGTGCGTCGGGAACCAAATGTTAAATATAAAGCCATAGCGTTGCTGCCTTGCGGGCGAGATGTCTGAGCGCCGCCCGCGTTGCTGTTCTAGGTGGCGGATCGGATCAATGGAGAGCACGGCCGATACAGGCTTGAGCAGGAAGCTGGCGCAGTATCTCGAAAAACTGCCCGAGCCGACGCTGCTGAAGCTCGCCTACGGGCTGGAGCGCGAAAAGCTTCGCGGCAGCGAAGGGCTGCCTTTCGATGAGCTGATTTCCGCGCTGCGTCCGCTGCTCGCCACAATCGGCGGAGATCGTCCGGGGCTGCCCGATCCCATGCGCCATTTCTGTCAGCCATTCGAAGACCTTCTGGTTACGGACGGTGTGCGCCCGCGACGGGGGCAGATCTCGCGCAGCGCCATTGCGCTGGTCTGGGCCTGGCTCGAAAACGATCTTCTGCCCGACGCGCTGCCCGATCTCTGCCGCCATGTGACGGAAAAGACGCTGGAAGGCGACAAGGCCGGTCTCGAAGCCGCCGTGTCGGTGATGCATGCATCGGCCTCGCGTGCCATGCTCGCCGAAATCGAGCGGGCGAGAAAGGATACCGCCTACCGCCGGGAGCTCGAGCGCCGGCTGTCGGGCGAAGAGGGGCTCGACGACGCCCGAAAGATTGCAGACGTTCTGGCGGTCGCACCCGCGATGATAAAGCTCCAGAAGATGCTCCCCAAACCCATCGAAAATCTCGATGAGACGATGGTGGCGCGGATCCGGGAACTTTACGACGAGGTCAGCGAAGAGGCGCCGGATCGTGCCATCTACATCGCCTATGGCGTGGCGGGCCGTCTGCGCGAGCCTCATCAGGTGCTGCGTCTGGCGCGCCGCATCGCTCACCAGCGCAACGACATCCTTATCAGCCGGACGGAACTTGCCGTGCTCGGCGAGGATATTCTGTCGGAAATGGAAACCATCGCCGCCGAGGCGGAAGCCGCGCGTCCGGGCCGCACGGATCTGGAAAAGCTGCTGGAAGACGTGAAGCGCTTCACGCGCCTGTCGAAAGGGCTCACGACGGAGATCGACCTGCGCCGTTGCGGCGAATGGGGGCAGCGCCTGCTCGGCGCCCGCGCCAAATTCTCCGTCGCGCTGGCCGAAGAGCTGTCGCGCATCGAACTCATACTGGTGCGGGCGTTGCCCCTGCAGCAGATGGGCGTCTATGGCCGGGGCGCGCCCCAGCGGCCGGATATCGCGGCGGCCCCGTCGAAGGAACGCAGCGACAAGGCGATTGCCGCCGTGCATTTCCTGCATGGCATAACGCCCTATGCCGAGGCGGTGGGCGCGCAAAGCCATTGCTGCAGCGTGAGCAAGCAGGTCACCGCCTATCTCGATGCCTATGAGGATCGCCTGCTCGAAGAACTGCGCCTGTCGGACGGCGAGCAGCGCGAACACGCCTCTCTCTATCTGGAGCTGGTGGCGCATTTCCGCGAAGAACTCGGCTATACCGATCAGGCCGATATTCTGCGCCGCCGCGGCCTGGTCGCCGCCCAGGGCTGAGCGACCGACCGAGCGCGAACTCGCCGGTCAGCGCTCCGAAAATTCTTCCGCATAGGCAAAGAGCCCCGGCGCACCGCCGGTATGCAGAAACACCACATTGTCTTCCGCGCGCATGCGCCCGTCGAGGATGAGGCCGATCAGCCCCGCCATCGCCTTGCCCGAATAGACC
>CAYSVF010000073.1:8313-9129 GCA_964434415.1 uncultured Parvibaculum sp. | reverse complement strand
CGCCCAGCAGGATCGCCAGAATGACCAGACCGATGGCGAACACGGTGGAAAAGCCGCGGCGCGCCATGATGCGCCAGACCCGGCTTTCCACGGCCTTGAACCAGTCGGCCCCGACCTTTCCCGCATCGAATGTTGAGGTCATGTCACGATCCCGCGGGGCCGGTTGCAGATGGCGCCAGATGCACCTTTCCGGGTTCCGCTGTGCCTAATACGCCACGCACCCTGTGCGTCGCCGGACAATATTGTATCGCCAATCGCGTCCGATCAACCACATTGTGGCTGTATTACATCACCATGACATGAAGATCACTTGATTCCGCGAATTACCTGTATGTCCAGCTCCCGGATTTTCTTGCGCAGCGTATTCCGGTTGATGCCCAGAAGATGCGCGGCCTTGATCTGATTGCCCCTCGTCGCGGCCAGCGACATGGAAAAGAGCGGCTTTTCGACCTCCAGCATCAGGCGCTCATAGAGACCGGCCGGCGGCAATTCGTCGCCGTGAGCGGCGAAAAGCCGGCTCAGCGTCCGTTCGACGGCCGCAGAGAGCGGCTCGTCGGCGGGCGGCTGGGCCTCCGGCTTGCCGAATTCGGGCTCGGCGAGCTCCACCTCCAGAATATCGGCGCCGATCGTCTCTTCGGTATAGAGGGCCGCCAGACGCCGCACGAGGTTTTCAAGCTCGCGGACATTGCCCGGCCAGCGATACCGCTTGAGCAGTTCCATGCCTTCCGCGTCGATCATCTTGGTTGCCAGCCCCTCCTGCTCGGCGAGAGCCAGGAAGTGCCGGACGAGATCGGGAATATCCTCCGAGCGTTCGCG
>CAYSVF010000073.1:0-8303 GCA_964434415.1 uncultured Parvibaculum sp. | reverse complement strand
CAGTCTTATGGGCACGACGTTCAGCCGGAAGAACAGATCCTCGCGGAACAGCCCCTGATTGATGAGCTGGCGCAGGTCGCGGTTGGTCGCCGCGACGATGCGCACATCGGTCTTGATCGGGGTACGCCCGCCGACGGTGGTGTATTCGCCCTGCTGGAGCACGCGCAAAAGACGGGTCTGGGCTTCCATCGGCATGTCGCCGATTTCGTCGAGAAAGAGCGTGCCGCCTTCCGCCTGCTCGAAGCGGCCCGTGGCGCGCTGGTTGGCGCCGGTAAAGGCGCCCTTCTCATGACCGAAGAGCTCGCTCTCAATCAGCTCGCGCGGAATGGCGGCCATGTTCACCGCGACGAAGGGGCCCTTGCGGCGGCGGCCGTAATCGTGAAGCGCGCGCGCCACCAGTTCCTTGCCCGTCCCGGACTCGCCGGAAATCATGACCGTGAGATCGGTCTGCATCAGGCGCGCGAGAACACGGTAGATGTCCTGCATGGCGGGCGAGCGGCCGATCAGCGGTATCTTTTCGCCGTCTTCTTCCTTGGAGCGCGCCACGGCGGGCTCGCGCGGCTGGGTCATCGCCCTGTCCACGACGCGGATGAGTTCGTTCAGGTCGAAGGGCTTGGGCAGATATTCATAGGCGCCGCGTTCGGCGGCGGTGATCGCGGTCTTGAGCGTGTTCTGCGCGCTCATCACCACAATCGGCAATTCGGGACGCGCCCGCTTGATGCGCGGAATGAGGTCGAAGGCGTTCTCGTCGGGCATCACCACATCGGTGATGATGAGATCGCCGTCCCCCTGATTGACCCAGCGCCACAGCGTCGAGGCATTGCCGGTGGAGCGGACCTCGTACCCGACCCGACCAAGGGCCTGGTTCAGCACGGTGCGGATCGCGGCATCGTCGTCGGCCAGAAGAATGGTACCACTCGGCATAATATACTCCGTTTACGGAACGCGCTTTTCAGCGCCTGTTGAAATGCCCTCCGACAATCCCTCCCCGTCGTGCCCGACGGCCGGCAACGCCCCCGAATGCATCGGCATCAACACGCGGAAGAGCGCTCCGTGCGGCTGATTTTCGCATTCGATGATGCCGCCATGATCGCCGACGATCTTGGCGACGAGCGCAAGCCCAAGCCCCGTCCCCGAAGACTTGGTCGTCACGAAAGGATCGAACAGATGTTCCACCAGATCGTCGGGAACGCCCGATCCGTTATCGATCACGCAAATTTCAAGCGGCAGGCTCACCCGGTCGCGGCTGCCGGGCATGGAAAGACGCACACCCGGACGATAGGCCGTGGTCAGGGTGATCTCGCCATCGGGGCGGTCGATTGCCTCGGCGGCGTTTTTCACGAGGTTCAGAAAGACCTGTATGAGCTGGTCTTTGTCGCCCAGAACGGGCGGCAGGGAGGGATCGTATTCCTCGGTAATCTTCACATTGCTTGCAAAGCCCGTCTGGGCGAGCTGCTTCACATGGCCCAGTACGAGGTGAATATTCACCGGCTCGCGCGGCACGGGACGCTCGTCGGAAAAGACTTCCATCCGGTCCACGAGCTTGCAGATGCGGTCGGTCTCGTCGCAGATAAGGCGCGTCAGGGCCTTGTCGTCGGCGCTGCCGGAAATTTCCAGAAGCTGCGCCGCGCCGCGAATACCAGAGAGCGGGTTCTTGATTTCATGCGCCAGAATGGCGGCCATGCCGGTGACCGAGCGCGCCGCGCCGCGATGGGTCAATTGCCGGTCCATCTTCTGCGCCATGGTGCGCACCTGAAGCAGCAGGAGGCAATGGCCGGGATACTCGACCATGGGCGACACCTGAATGTCGACCTGGCGCTCGCCGAAACGCGGGCTGGAAATTTCCACGCCATACTCGTTGACGGAAACACCCCGGTCCAGAACTTGTTCGATCAAGGACAGAACCGGGCTGCCGAAGGCGATGATCTCGTCAAGCCGGTGCCCTTCGAGCAAGGCCGAACTGGAGGCAAAGAATTCCTGTGCGCTGTCGTTCACATATTCGATGTGCTGATTGCTATCGATCAGAATGACCGGATGCGGCATCGCCTTGAGAATGACGGCGGCTTCCGGCGGCATGCTCGCGGAGGGCGTTCTGGCAGCCTGAGACATTATGCAGCCTCCCGCTTCGCGGCCGGTTCGGCTTCGGCGGCGAATTCATAAAAACGTGCGAGTTCGCTCAACACCTCGTCGGGATCTTCCATACGGACGATCCGGCGCCGCAGTGCCATGGCTTCCTCGGGGAATGCGCGGGATGCCGCTTCGAGGTACCAGACGAGATGCTTGCGCGCGAGGCGCGCGCCATGAGCAACGTCGTAATATTCGAGCATGTCGCGATAATGCGAGAGAACGATCTCGCCCTGCTCGGCCCAAGCGGGGTCGGGCAGCTCCTCGCCCGTTTCCAGAAAATGGGCGGCCTGACGCAGGAACCAGGGACGACCCTGCGCGCCCCGCCCGATCATCACGCCGTCGGCTCCGCTTGCATCGAGGATCGCGCGGGCGTCCGCGCAGGTCAGCACGTCGCCATTGGCGATGACGGGAACCGAGACGGCCTTCTTGACCTCTGCGATGAAATTCCAGTCCGCGCGGCCTTTGTAGAACTGGCAGCGCGTGCGGCCGTGCACGGTGAGCATCCGGACGCCCGCGGCCTCTGCCCGGCGGGCCAGCTCCGGCGCGTTGCGGCTGCTATCGTCCCAGCCCGTCCGCATCTTCAGCGTCACGGGCACCGATACCGCCTCGACGGTCGCCTCCACCAGGGTCAGCGCATGGTCCAGATCGCGCATCAGCGCGGAACCCGACAGGCCACTCGTGACCTGTTTGGCGGGACAGCCCATGTTAATATCGATAATGTCTGCGCCGGCGGCCTCGGCCATTCTGGCGCCTTCGGCCATCCAATGCGCCTCGCGGCCCGCCAACTGAATAACAAGGGGAGAAAACTCGCCCGCGCCACTTGCCCGCCGCACGACATCGGGCCTTTCCTGCACGAGCTGATCGCTCGCGACCATCTCGGAGACAACCAGCCCGGCACCGCTACGCGCCGCGACCCGGCGGAACGGCAGGTCGGTGATACCGGCCATCGGCGCCAGAAGGACGCGGGAGGCGAGATTATGAGACGCAATCTCTATGTTCAAAATTTAGGCACCAAGTTTGACTGCACATTTTTTTAACAAGTTACCCATGAGAGGGCATTTCGGCAAGGTAATTCACGAATTTTGCCGAAATCATGGGCAGTTTTTTGCCCCTGCCTCCAAAAAGGCAGGACTTGAGGCCTCGCAATGAAGATTGCCGCTCTTATCGTGGCCGCCGGCCGAGGCAGCCGGGCCGGGCCCGGGGCCCCGAAGCAGTATCGCGATCTGGCCGGAGAGCCGGTGCTGAGGCACACATTGCGGGCCTTTTCGACCCATCCTCGCATCGACGCCGTGCTGACCGTCATCCATGCGGACGACCGCGCCGCCTTCGACCATGCCGTCGCGAGCCTCACCGGCCTCTTCCCGCCCGCGACCGGGGGCGACACGCGGCAGGCCTCCGTGCTGTGCGGGCTCGAGGCGCTGGAAGACCACGCCCCCGATGCCGTGCTCATTCATGACGCTGCGCGGCCCTTCGTCTCGGCACGGCTGATCGACGACACCATCGCGGCGCTTGAAACCCATCGCGGCGCCATGCCGGGCCTGCCCGTGGCCGACACGCTTCGCCATTCCCATGAAGGGCTCGCGGGCGACACCGTTTCACGCGAAGGCCTGTGGCGCGCGCAAACGCCGCAAGGCTTCCACTTCGCTTCCATTCTCGCCGCGCATCGCGCCGCCCGCGACAACGGGAACGCATCGTATACGGACGATGTGGCCGTGGCGGCCGCCGCCGGGATCGATGTCTCGGTCGTGCCGGGCGATGAAGACAATTTCAAGATCACAAGCGCAGAGGATCTGATGCGTGCGACCAGACTGCTCGCCGCGGCGAGCGAATACCGCACCGGACAAGGCTTCGACGTGCATCGCTTCGGCCCCGGCGATCATGTAATGCTGTGCGGGGTGAAGGTGCCGCATACGCATGGCCTGCTCGGCCATTCCGATGCCGATGCGGGGCTTCATGCCATTACCGACGCCATTCTGGGCGCTATCGCGCAAGGCGATATCGGGCGGCATTTCCCGCCTTCCGATCCGCAATGGAAGGGAGCCTCGTCGGATGTCTTTCTCGCCCACGCCGCCAGGCTCGCAAGCGAGGCGGGGGCGGAGGTGACCCATGTGGACCTCACGCTGATTTGCGAGAAGCCCAAGATCGGGCCGCATGCGGAGGCCATGCGGACGCGTATCTCTGACATCTTGCGGATCGGCCCGGAACGGGTCAGCGTGAAGGCCACGACGACGGAAGGGCTCGGCTTTACCGGGCGCGGGGAAGGCATCGCCGCCCAGGCCACCGCGACGCTTCGCTTCCGCTGACAAGGACGAGAGGACGCTTCATGGCGCAATTCACCACCCCGCCCCAGGGACTTTCTCTCAGCCACCCGGTGGTTCTGATTGCCACATGGTTCGGCAGCGGCCTGCTGCCCAAGGCGCCCGGCACATGGGGCTCGGTGGCGGCGATCCCCTTCGCCGTGCTGATCTGGTGGGTCGGCGGCGCGTTCTGGCTGGCGCTTGCCGGCGTTCTCCTGTTCGGCGCGGGGATATGGGCCTCGCAGCGCTATTCACTGGCGCTGGGGCGCGACGATCCCTCCGAGGTCGTGGTCGACGAGGTGGCCGCGCTCTGGCTGGTTCTGGCCGCCTTGCCGGTCACGCCGTTCAACTGGTTCGCCGGGTTCGTGCTGTTCCGCTTCTTCGACATTCTCAAACCCTGGCCGATCGGCTGGGCGGACGGTCGCATCAAGGGCGGGTTCGGCATTATGCTCGACGACGTCATTGCGAGCTTCTATGCCGTCCTCCTATTCGTCGCCCTCGACATTGCCATTGCGAGCCTGACATGAGCCTTTTTCCCACGCGCCTTCTCCACCTTGCGGAACTGCTGGTCGGGGATCTGAAGGATGCGGGCCTGAAAATCGTCACCGCGGAATCCTGCACCGGCGGGCTCATTGCCGGGCTTCTGACGGAAGTGCCGGGCTCTTCCGCCGTGGTGGAACGCGGTTTCGTCGTCTATTCCAACGAGGCCAAGCGCGAGATGCTGGATGTGCCGGGCGATCTGATCGCCGATTTCGGCGCGGTGAGCGAGCCCGTCGCCCGCGCCATGGCGGAAGGCGCGCTCAACAACAGCCGGGCGCATATCGCGATTTCCGTGACCGGCGTTGCCGGCCCCGGCGGCGGTACGCCGATGAAGCCGGTCGGGCTCGTTCATTTCGGCGCAGCGCGGATGAACCGGCGGCTGGAGCATGAGATGGAGCGGTTCGGCGATATCGGGCGCGGCGACGTTCGGCTGAACAGCATCGAGACGGCGCTTAATCTTGCACGCCGGATGATGTAAACGCCGTTAACTTTTATCGGCGTTCCCGTAAAGTTCGTCCGCGCGCTGAAGAAATGCGCCCATCATCTTCATCAATGCCCGGTCGAAGAACTCGCCGATCAGGCGTTCGAGCATGCGGCTCTTGAATTCGAAATCGATTTCGAAATGCACGCGCGAACCGCCTTCCGGCAGATCCTCGAAACGCCACCGGTTCATCAGGTGCTTGAAGGGCCCCTTGATGTAGCCGACATCGATGGCGAGGTTTCGCGGGTCCAGCAGGACGCGGCTGGTGAACTGCTCGCGCAGGAGCTTGTAGGAGACGATGAGGTCGGCGACGACAATCTCGCCGCCCGGCGCATCATCGCCCGCGGGCTCGCGCTTGCGAATGCGCGCGGCATTGCACCAGGGCAGAAAATCCGGATAGCTGGCGATATCGGCCACCAGCGCATACATGTCGCGCGCCGGATAGGGCACGTCCCTGCTCTGCTTATGCGCGGGCATGGATAGGCTTAGGCCCCTTTGGCGGCGACGGCCGCGTTGCGGGCGTCCCGAAGCTTCGCGAAGTCCTCATCCGCGTGATAGGAGGACCGCGTCAGCGGGCTCGACGACACCAGCAGGAAGCCCTTGGTCCGCGCGATCGTCTCGTAGGATTTGAATTCCTCCGGCGTCACGAAACGGTCCACCGCCGCATGCTTGCGCGAGGGCTGGAGATACTGACCGATGGTGAGGAAGTCGATATTGGCCGAGCGCATATCGTCCATCACCTGAAGCACTTCCTCGCGCCCCTCGCCCAGCCCGACCATGATGCCGGATTTGGTGAAGATGGTGGGGTCGAGTTCCTTTACGCGCTGCAACAGGCGCAGCGAATGGAAATAGCGCGCGCCGGGACGGATCTTCAGATAGAGGCGCGGCACGGCTTCCAGATTGTGGTTGAAGACGTCGGGGCGGGCTTCCACGACGCGCTCCAGTGCGCCGTCCTTGCGCAGGAAGTCCGGCGTCAGGATTTCGACCGTGGTGCCGGGCGAGTATTCGCGGATGCGCTCGATGACGTCGACGAAATGCTGCGCGCCGCCATCGGCCAAGTCGTCGCGGTCCACCGAGGTGATGACCACATGGCGCAGGCCGAGCTTGGCGACCGCTTCGGCCACATGTTCGGGCTCTTTCGTATCGACGGGGGCCGGCAGGCCGGTCTTCACATTGCAGAACGAACAGGCGCGCGTGCAGGTGTCGCCCAGGATCATCATGGTGGCGTGCTTCTTGGTCCAGCACTCGCCGATATTCGGGCAGCCGGCTTCCTCGCAGACCGTGACGAGCTCGTGCTCCTTCACGATCTTCTTCGTCTCGCGATAGACCGGCGAGCCGGGCGCCTTCACGCGGATCCATTCCGGTTTGCGCAGAATGGGCGTATCCGGGCGATGGGCCTTCTCGGGGTGGCGCGGGCGCGGCTTCGCCGCCGCTTCGCTCGTCTTGTCTACGATCGTGACCATGATCTCCGCCATTGCTGAGGTGGTTGGCACATGGATAGACGTTCTGACGGATTCAAGCAAATCGCGCGTGAATCCCGATTCAATTCAAGCCCAGCCGCAGAAACTGCGCATCGGGCGCTTCGAGGTCCCGAAGGGCGCTTTCGAGCGCTTCGGCAAGCTCCTTCTCCTTTGCGGTGCCGGCGAGATTGCGCTCCTCCCCAGGATCGTCGGAAAGGTTGAAGAGATGGTTGCCGGTGAATTTCGCCCGCGCCCAGAAGGGAACGGCGTCGCTCTCATCCCATGGCTGGTGGATGACCGGCACGTCGCTGCCCGGCATGCGGTCGAGAAAGGCGCGGCCATCGGGCAGCGGCAATTCCTGCTCGCGGCTCAGCACATGAGTCGGCATGGTGGACCAGCGGTTGGAGAGCATGGAGAGCGGCGCGTTCTTGCCCGACGGCGCACGGGCATATTTGTGTGCGCCGTCTATATAGTGGACCTCCCTGCCCCATATGCCCGTCAGCAGCCAGTCGCGTACCGACGACGCCTGGCCGGAGAGCAGCGGCAACAGGGATTTGCCATGGGTGCGCTGGCGCGCCTCGACGCCGAAGAGGTCGGCGAGCGTGGCAAAGAGATCGACGCTTGTGGTGAGCGCGTCGCATGTGCCGGGCGTAACGCCGGGATGTGCGATCATCAGCGGGATATGGCCGAGCGGCTCGTAAACCGGCACGCCGGGCTTGCCCCAGATGTCCTTCTCGCCGAGATAATGACCGTGATCGGTGCAGAGGATGACGAGCGTGTCGTCCCAGAGATTATTGCGGTCCAGCGCATCGAGCAGTTTGCCGAACCAGGCGTCGATCATGGTGAGCTTTGCGCCGTAGCAGGCGCGGATCTGCCTTGCCTGGCGCTCGTCGAGAATGCCCTTTTCTATCGCGCCGCGGATATAGGGCGGCCAGATGAGATGGGGGCCTTCCCAGTCGGCGTCGTACATGGAGGCGTAAGGCTCGGGCGTATCGAAAGGCTCATGCGGGTCGAACTCGTCGATGAAGAGCATGAAGCGGTCGTGATGACCCGCATTCTCGTCGATCCAGCGCGCGGCGGCGCCCATGGTGCGGGGGCCGGGAAAGTCTTCCTCGCCCTTGAACCAGCCGCGCGAATTGTCATAGGGCATGTGACGGTCGAACAGGAATTGCGGCGCGCCGGCCCAGCTCGGATCGGGCCGCGTCTTCCACAAATCGCCTTCATGACCGCGCTGATAGTCCCAGGCGGAGAAATCGACATGGTAGTTCTCGCCGCCGGTTTCGAAGAGATGGGGATGGTCGGAGATAAGCTGCGTCGTCACGCCCTTCGCCGCAGCTCATAGGTGATGGCGTCTTCCCAGATTTCGACGGAACCCCAGGGCCGCCAGAGGAAGTCCAG
>CAYSVF010000072.1:0-9151 GCA_964434415.1 uncultured Parvibaculum sp. | reverse complement strand
TCCGCTGCGGCCGCGTCCGCTGCCGCATCCGCCGCTTTGGCGGGCAGGGCGGCGGCCGAGACGAGGGCAAGTGCGAACGCGGCCAGCATCAAGCCTAGCCGGGCGGGGCTGCGATGAGGGCGATTGGTCATGCGGTTTTCTCCCTGGACGAATATCAGTTGACCAATATATAAGTAATAACTAAATTACAAGAGCCAGCCGCGAGTTCGGCGACGCGAAAAGCGACATTAACGACGTAGCTCAATGTCGCGTGTTTAGCGCTGGCATAGATCAAAAACAGCCGCTCAAACGGAGGGTTTGGATATGTCGCTCGATCGTGCCGTGATGGCCTTTGCCGGATTTATGGTTCTGCTCAGCCTCGCGCTGACGCATTTCCACAGCGAATACTGGCTGCTTCTGACCGTCTTTGTCGGCCTCAATCTCATACAAGCCTCTTTCACGGGGTTCTGTCCCGCCGCGCTCGTGCTGAAGCGGCTTGGGGTGCGTCCGGGCGTTGCCTTCTCCTGACGTCCGGCGAGGCGGCGGCGTCATCCCCTCGGGCGCCGCCGCATTTCCTGTTCGTTCGATGAATTAACGAGCGGCGCTCAGCCGCCATTGCGGAGGAAATTTTCATGAGCCGGATCGTGGTACTCGGCGGCGGCATTGGCGGTATTGCCATGGCCTATGAGTTGCGCAGCGTTGTCGGTCGCAAGGCCGATATTACAGTCGTTTCCAATACCGAATGGTTCCATTTCGTGCCGTCCAATCCATGGGTGTCGGTGGGCTGGCGCGAGGCGAAGGACATCAAGGTCCATCTGCCGGAAACGCTCGGCAAGTATGGCATCAAGTTCAATGCCGCAGGCGCGACCAAACTCCTGCCGGCAGAGAACAAGCTGGTTCTCGGCGACGGCAGCGAGATGGAATACGACTATCTGGTCATCGCCACCGGTCCCGACCTTGCTTTTGACGAGATCGAAGGGCTCGGTCCCAAGGGGCATTCTTCGTCCATCTGCCATGTCGATCATGCGGAAGAGATGAAGAGGAAATGGGACGCCTTCTGCGCGGATCCCGGCCCGATGGTGGTGGGCTCGGTGCAGGGCGCGTCCTGTTTCGGTCCGGCCTATGAATTCGCGCTGATCGCCAATGCGGATCTGCGCAAGCGGAAGATCCGCGACAAGGTACCGATGACTTTCGTCACCTCCGAGCCCTATATCGGGCATCTCGGTCTGGGCGGCGTCGGCGACACGAAATCGCAGCTGGAATCGCTGATGCGCGACCGCGACATCAAATGGATCACCAATGCGAAGGTGGCGCGCGTCACGCCGGAGGCCGTGGAGGTAGTCGAGGTCAACGAGGATGGCACGGAGAAGAAGCGTCACACCTTGCCGAGCAAGCTCAACATGTTCATCCCGGGCTTTCGCGGCGTGAACTGCATGATGGACGAGACGGGCAAGGGCATCGAGGGCCTGTGCAATCCGCGCGGTTTCGTGCTGGTGGACGAGTATCAGCGCAATCCGACCTTCAGGAACGTCTATGCGGTGGGCGTGTGCGTCGCCATTCCGCCGGTGGAGCAGACGCCGGTGCCGGTGGGCGTGCCCAAGACGGGTTACATGATCGAGTCCATGGTGGCCGCCGTCGGGCGTAACATCCAGCACCAGATCGAAGGTCGCGAGCCGACCGACCGGCCGACGCTCAATGCCGTCTGCCTGGCCGATTTCGGCGATAGCGGCGTGGCCTTCGTGGCGTTGCCGCAAATCCCGCCGCGCAACGTCAACTGGTCGGGCGAGGGCTATTGGGTGCATCTCGCCAAGGTCGGTTTCGAGAAATATTTCTTGCACAAGGTGCGGTCGGGCTCCGGCGAGCCGGGCTATGAGCGCGTCGTGCTGAAGGCGCTGGGTATCGAACGGCTGAAGAGCTGACGCTCAGTTTCGCTGGCTGAGGCGCGCGACACAGGCGGCGAGCGTGTCGCGGGCGCGCGCCCGGTTGGCCGGTGTGAAATTGACGGCGGCCTGAAGGCCGAGACCGTCCGCGATGCCGGAAAGGATGTCGGCTTCCAGGGGGGCGTCCGTCCCGGGCGCCAGCGCTTCGATCAGCGGAACGAGCGATTTGCGCCAGAGTCGATGGCTTCGGTCGTTTTCGGCCGCAAGCTCCGGATTGCTTGCCGCCGCGCTCCAGAAGGCGATCCAGACCTTCCATTCCCTGAGACGCTTTGCGTCGAGCGGCAGCGTCTCTTCCAGATGGAGCAGCAGTTTTTCGGCAGGGGGCAGGTTGCTCTTTGCCGCCTCTGCCATGCGTTCCCCGGCCGCATCGTAGACGGCTCTCAATGCCGCCAGCACCAGCTCTTCCCGGTTCTCGAAATAATGGGTGATGCGGCCCGTGGTGCAGCCGGCCGCCGCTGCCACCTTGCGCATGGTGAGCGCTTCCAGCCCCTCATCGGCGATGACCTGCCAGCTCGCTTCCACGAGTTCCCGGCGGCGCAGATCGTGATCTATCAGCTTCGGCATGGCGGCAGGTTAGGGCTTCCTCTCCTTACGCACAACAAATGTTTTGCAAAAATTGTTTGCGTAACATATGTTGTGCAAAACAGGGATATGGAGGATCGTCATGCTGGAATTTCTGCAAGGACTGCTGGCAATCAGGGATGTGGACCAGCTCGGTTTTCTGCTGGCCTTTCTGGGCGCCGAGCTGCTTTTGACGCTGATAATGGGGCGACCCTATTACAATGCCAGGGACAGTCTCTGCTCGGTGACGATGGGGTTGGCCTATGCGGCCAGCATCGCGCTGTCGGCGGGGATCATGCTGGCGATGCTGTTCTGGGTGCAGCAATTCGCCTTCGTCCAGATGGACTGGACGTCGAGCGCCGGGCTCATTCTGGCGGCTTATGTGATCGTCGATTTTCTGTTCTACGCCTATCACCGCGTCATTCATGAGGTGCGGCTGGGCTGGGCGGCGCATGTGAACCATCACTCCAGCCAGCATTTCAATGGCGGCACGGCACTCAGGAGTTCCTTCGTCGAAGCCTGGATAGAACCATTCTTTCTGATCCCGGCGGTTCTCATCGGCATTCACCCGGTGATGGCGGTGGCGCTTGTCTCGCTCAACCATCTCTATCAGTACTGGATCCACACCCGTTTCATCGGCAAGCTCGGCCCGTTCGAATGGATGTTCAACACGCCGTCGCACCACCGTGTGCATCATGCGAGCAACATCCAGTATTGCGACCGGAACTATGCGGGCACCCTCATCATCTGGGACAGGCTGTTCGGCACGTTCGAACGGGAGGAGGAGGAACCGGTCTTCGGTATCCGCCATCAGCTCGGTACCTGGAATCCGATCAAGGCAACCTTTCACGAGTGGGTCGCCATAGGCCGCGATCTTCTGCGTGCGCGGTCTCTGCGCGAGGTCGGCGGTTATCTGTTTCAGCCGCCGGGCTGGTCTCCGGATGGTGCCGGGGAGACGACCCGGGTCATGCAGGAACGCTACAAGGCCGAAATGGCCACAAGTGAACGGGACGCGGCCTAGCCCTACGCTGGCTGAAAAGTTGCTTCGTTCGGGGTGGATGCCCTTCGAATGGAAGCAGAATGTCCCAGACCGGTACATATGACGGCAGTTTTTCCCGGGCCCGCGGCTTTTCCGAGGCTCTCGGCCCGGGTTTCGATTTGCGCCTCCTGCGCAAAGGGCTCGTTGCCGCTTCCGCAACCGTCATTCTGCTCGGCATTTTCCGGGAATGGTTCGTTGCCCAATACGGCGTCGAGACCGTGTTTCAGGATATGCGGCATATCGCGCTCGACGCGGAGATGTGTCTCGGGGCCTGGTACAGCGCGACATTGATGGTTCTTGCCGCCGGATTGATGGCCGTCATCGCCAGGCTGACGGCGCGTAGCGGGCGCGGCATGGTGGGATATTGGGTCGTGCTTGCCATCGTGTTCATCGGGCTTTCGCTCGATGAGGAGACCAGTGTCCATGAGCTCGCGATAGAACCGCTGCGCAACCAGTTTCATCTGACGGGCGTGTTCTATTTCGCCTGGGTAGTGCCGGGATTGATTCTGGTTTCTCTCTTCGCGCTGGTGTATGCGCGGTTCCTTCGAGCCTTGCCGCGTCCCTATGGTCTTATGTTTTTCGTCTGCGGCGGCGTTTATGTGGCCGGCGCGTTGGGGATGGAGATGGTGGCCGGTGTGATAGGGGAGCAGGGTACCCGTTATATCGTCTGCTTCATCACCGAAGAGAGTCTGGAGGTTGCGGGCATGACGATGTTCGTGCTGACCCTGCTGTCCTATCTCCGGCGTCATTTCGACGGGCTCGCGGTGCGCTTCTAGCCCGATCAATAATGCGGCGGCGGCTCATGGCCGGCGGGCTTGCTGCTGTCGCGTTCGACCGATTCCACGCGCTCCTGGAGCAGGCCGAGCTTGCGTTTCAGCGCATCGATTTCGTGCCACTGACGGATGATGGTTTCGTTCAGTTCCTCGACGGTCTGGTCCTGATGGCTCAGCCGGATTTCGAGGTTGGCGATGCGCGTTTCTGCGTCGGCCGGGATTTCTTTTCCGTTTCCGGACATGGGCTGCATCCCTGATAGGCGTTCTGGCGGGCGAGGTTTCTCTTGGCCTCGGGCGTGAGGCGCTTCACCGCATATTCGGCTCGCGAGGCCTCCGAGCGTGTTTCATAGCGCTGCGTCATCAATATGCGCACCGGCCGGTAGGCGCGGGTAAACTTGGCGCCGCGCCCTTCGCGATGCGCGCGGAAGCGTGCCTCGACATCTACGGTGATGCCTGTGTAGAGGCGGTCGCCGGTGCACTCAAGAAGATAGAGAAACCAGGGCTTTGTCATGTCCGCGACTATAGGCCGATGGCGCGATTCGGCGCGAGGCAGGTTGAAAAACCATGTTTTACGCGGGGTTAACCCGGATCGGCTAGGTTTCGCGCCTGGGAAGGAGATCCGGTCGATGACACGGCGCACCACAAACATGTCGGTTGCCGAGCTGAATTCGCTTATCGCGGAAGCCGCGAGCGAATTGCCGGACGGATTCCTTATTTACGATTCCGATTATCGCATTCTTTTCGCGACGGAGCGGTCCAAAGAGGATTTTGCGCCGACAGTCGATGCGCTGGAGCGCGGCGCGACCTATCTGGAAGCGACGATGGCGGGGGTGCGGTCGGTCTATCCCGATATGGACGACGACGACTGCCGGGCGCTGAGCGAAGAGATTGTGGCTACGCTCGAAAGCGGCAAGCCTGTGGAGCTTCAGACATCCGGCGGCCGCATCGTGAAGGTCACCTATCGCGATCTGAAGGACGGGCGGCGTGTGGCGGTGGGCGCCGATGTCACCGAACTGCGCGAGCGCGAACAGGAACTGCAGGCAGCGCGCAAGGCGGCGGAAGCCGCCAGCAAGGCGAAGACCACTTTCCTTGCCAATATCAGCCATGAAATCCGGACGCCGCTCAACGCCATGCTTGGCATGGCTCAGATACTCGGGTCGGCGAAGCTCGAAGACGAGCAGCGCGAACAGGTCGCCGCGATCCTCGATTCCGGTCAGGTTCTGATGGCGATGCTGAACGATCTCCTCGATCTGTCGAAGATCGAGGCGGGACGTTTCGAGATCGCGCCGGTGGAAAAAGACATCAATGTCGTCATTCATCGCATGATGCGGATCTGGACCCCGCGCGCCCAGGAAAAGGGTATATCGCTGACCTCATCCATCGATGAGAATGTGCCGCTGCGGCTGATGTTCGATCCGATCCGCATCCGGCAATGCGTGTCCAACCTTCTTTCCAACGCGATCAAATTCACCGGCAAGGGCGAGGTCGGCTTGCGGGTTTCCGCGCAGCCTCTGGAAGAAAGCGGTATGTGGCGGATCGCCATCGCCGTGAGCGATACCGGTATCGGCATGGATGAGGAGACGATCGGTCGCCTCTTCCAGCCTTTTTCGCAGGCGGACGCATCCATCGGCCAGACCTATGGCGGGACGGGGCTCGGGCTCGCGATCACCCGGCAGCTTGCCGAACTGATGGGCGGGGAGGTGACGGTTGTCAGCGCGCCGGGCAAGGGCTCGCTCTTTACGCTGACATTGGTTGCGGAAGAAGTGCCCATGGCCGGGCATGCCACCGAAGGCGAGGCGGGGAATGGCGAGCATGCCACGGAAAACGGATGGCGGGACGGGTTGCGTGTCCTCATCGCCGACGACCACCCCCTGAACAGGAAACTGGTGCGTCTGTTTCTTGAGCCCCATGGCGCCATCGTCACCGAAATTTCGGACGGCGATGAAGTGCTGAATGCTCTGCGCCAGGACGAGTTCGACATTGTGCTGCTCGACGCGCATATGCGCAGAATGGACGGGATCGACGCCGTGCGCGAGGTAAGGACCGCCGGTGAAGTGTGGTCGGCCATCCCGACCGTCATCCTGACGGCGGATGCCATGACCGGCGACCGCGCGCGCTATATCAATGCAGGCGCCGACGGCTATGTGGCCAAACCTATCGATCAGCGCGAACTCGCCGCAGAAATGAGCCGCGTGCTCTGGCCGGGCAAGGTCCAGGCCGCCGACTGAGTTTCATCTCTTTCACACAACCGACCGTGTACAGGGCCCCTGTCCTGCCGGACAGGGCGGGCGCTGTCTGCGGAAAATGGCGGATTCTCGCCAATAATCAATTGCTGACACCGGCGTCATTTTCTTGTATATTTTGCGTATCTTGACTACACATTTGAACAGGCTAACGCAGCGAAGAACTGGCCCTAAGCTGGCAGCGCAGCGTTCAGGCACCGGAGGAAACGACAATGAGCGAAGCTGCCGTCGATATCAGCACGAATGCTGCCAACGAGATCGCACCGGGAATTCCCGACCCCTATTCGCTGCCGCTCGACCAGATCAACGTCGCTCAGGGTGAGCTCTTCCGGCAGAACGCGCACTGGAAATATTTCGAACGCCTGCGCAAGGAAGACCCCGTGCATTACTGCGCCGAGAGCGAGAACGGTCCCTACTGGTCGGTGACGAAATATCGCGACATCATGCATGTCGATACCAATCATCAGATTTTCTCGTCCGAAGGCGGCATCACTATTCGCGATCAGGAAGAGGACTTCCCGCTTCCCATGTTCATCGCGATGGACCCGCCCAAGCACGACCATCAGCGCAAGGTCGTGAGCCCCATCGTGGCGCCGGACAATCTGGCCAAGCTCGAAGGGCTGATCCGCGAGCGTGCGGGCAAGATTCTCGATGGGCTGCCGCATAATGAAGAATTCAACTGGGTCGATCGCGTGTCGATCGAACTGACGACGCAGATGCTTGCGACGCTGTTCGACTTCCCGTTCGAGGAGCGCCGCAAGCTGACGCGCTGGTCCGACGTGGCGACGGCCGATCTCAATTCCGGCCTGGTGGAATCCGAAGAAGCCCGTCAGGCGGAGCTTCTGGAATGCGCCGACTATTTCATCAATCTGTGGAACCAGCGCGTGAATGCCGAGCCGGGCAATGACCTCATCTCCATGCTTGCGCATGGCGAGTCCACGCGGAACATGGACAAGATGGAGTATCTGGGCAATCTGATCCTGCTCATCGTGGGCGGCAACGACACGACGCGCAACTCCATCACCGGCGGTGTGCTGGCGCTCAATCAGAACCCCGGCGAATACAAGAAGCTGCTGGAAAACCCGGAGCTGATCCCGAACATGGTGTCGGAAATCATCCGCTGGCAGACGCCGCTTGCCCATATGCGCCGCACCGCTCTTGAGGATACCGAGCTTGGCGGCAAGCAGATCAAGAAGGGCGACAAGGTCGTCATGTGGTACGTCTCGGGCAACCGGGATCCCGAGGTTATCGACCGTCCGGACGAGTTCATCATCGACCGTCCGCGGGCGCGCCAGCACATGTCCTTCGGCTATGGCATCCATCGCTGCGTGGGCAACCGGCTGGCCGAGATGCAGCTTCGTATCATCTGGGAAGAGATCCTGAAGCGCTTCAAGAAGGTCGAAGTGGTGGGTGAGCCCCAGCGTATCCTGTCGAGCTTCGTGAAGGGCTATGAGACGCTTCCCGTGAAGGTCCACCCGCTCTGATCGCGGCTTCTATCTGACATTACCGTAATGTCCCGAAACGGGCCGGCATCTGCCGGCCCGTTTTTCGTGGTCCTTGGCGGGTTGCGGCAATCCTGCGGTGACGCGGCGCGATCAAACGTGTTAAACGCCTTGCTGACGTACCTTTAACGGGCGTCGGGTATAACGGCGCGGACATGAAAAAAAGACGCAGCGGAACGCTTCGGGGCCTGGCACAGGTCGGCACACGCAAGCGCCCGGACGAGAGCACATTCGGAGACATTCTTGCTTCGCTCGGCGATCGCAGCTTCGGTTGGGGCTTCGTCATGGGCGGGCTTTTGAACATGCTGCCGCTGCCGCCGGGGTCGAACCTTCTTTTGGGGCTTCCGCTCGTTTTCGTTTCCGTGCAGATGGCGCTGGGCCGCGAGATTCTCTGGCTGCCGGACTTCATCACCAACCGGTCGTTCGGTCGCAAGAAGTGGCGAGCCGGCGCGCTCTATGTCCTGCCCATCGCGCGGATATTGTCGCGTATGACGAGACGGCGGGTGCTGTGGTTTTTCGAAGGCCCGGCCGAACGTGTCGTCGGTGTGCTCTACGTTATCACCGCGCTCAATCTATGTGTCCCGATCCCGTTCAGCGGATGGCTTCCGGCCGTGTGCTTCTTCATCGTGGGCGTAGGGCTGGTGGAACATGACGGGCTGATCGTGGCGGCGGGGACGTTGCTCTGCATTGTCTCGCTTGCCGTCTCCGCCTCCATGATTCTCGCCATCTTTTTCGGCTTCCACCACTTCCTTATGTGATCAGCTCCGGGTCCCGAGCGCATAGGGGCCGCCGCGTTCGATTGCCCGGCGATAGGCGTCGCGCGCCTGCATGGCGGCGAGGTAACGCTTCAGGTGCGGATAATTGTCGAGAAGCCCGTTCGCGTCGGCGGCCTCCAGCACGAAGGTGAGCTGAACGTCCGCGCCGGTGAGATCGTCGCCGACGAAGTAGGCGCGGTCCCCAAGTGCGTTTTCCATATAGCTCAGATGATTATCCATCTCCGAAAAGATGCGCGGCCAGAGCGGCCCGGCCGCTTCGCCCAGGCGGCCCGCATAAAGCCCCATCAGGAAGGGCAGCATGGCGGAGCCTTCCGCGAAGTGCAGCCAGTGTTCGTAGG
>CAYSVF010000071.1:0-9190 GCA_964434415.1 uncultured Parvibaculum sp. | reverse complement strand
CTCCCGCGCTTTAAAAGCCGGTGAGTGGGAAGAGGCGCAGGCGGCAACGCTTGCGCCTCTTTTTTTGTTTGGCACTGGATTGCCGGATCTTCGTCCGGCAATGACAAACTAATTTTCCTGTCATGCCCGGGCTTGACCCGGGCATCCAGCGCAACAAATTCAGCCGAATAAATCCTCATAGAGATCCCGCCAGTCCGGGTTCTCCTTCTCGATAAGCGCAAGCTTCCAGGCCCGCGACCAGTGCTTGATGTTTTTTTCGCGCTGGATGGCGGCGGTCACATCGTCATGCGTCTCGTACCAGACGAGATGCTTCGCGCCGTGGCGGCTGGTGAAGCCTTCCACCTCGCCGCTGCGATGCTGGTAGACCCGCCGGGCAAGATCGCTCGTCACCCCGACATAGATCGTCCCGTTCCGCCCGCTCGCCATGATGTAGACGAAGTACCCAAGCATGGGATGAGGATGGCGATTCCTTCTCGACTTGTCATGCCCGGGCTTGACCCGGGCATCCAGTGCGGAGCCTACGGCATATTCACGCGCTGGATTGCCGGGTCGAGCCCGGCAATGACAGGAGAACTAGGCGTACCAATTGCCACTTTCCCCGACGTCAGATAGCTTCCCCGCCATTCAGAAACGACTAACGCAGGGGAAAGCCCATGAAAAATCTGTTCAATGTCGAGGGCAAGGTGGTGCTGATCACCGGCGGCTCGCGCGGGATCGGCGAGATGATCGCCACCGGCTTCGTGGAAAACGGGGCGAAGGTCTATATCTCCGCGCGCAAGGCGGCGCCGTGCAACGAACTCGCCGAACGCCTGTCGGAAAAGGGCTTCTGCGTCTCGCTGCCCTGCGACCTCTCCACCACGGAAGGCGTGAACTGGATGGCGGAGGAACTGGGCAAGCGCGAGGAAAAGCTCGACGTGCTCATCAACAATGCGGGCGCGGCCTGGGGCGAGCCCATCGACGATTATTCCGAAAAGGGCTGGGACAAGGTCTTCAACATCAACTTGAAGGGCCCCTTCTTCCTGGTGCAGAAACTGCTGCCCATGCTGCGCAAG
This sequence comes from uncultured Parvibaculum sp., assembly GCA_964434415.1. Taxonomy (GTDB): domain Bacteria; phylum Pseudomonadota; class Alphaproteobacteria; order Parvibaculales; family Parvibaculaceae; genus Parvibaculum. The sequence continues at coordinate 8,138 of CAYSVF010000071.1, read as the reverse complement.
GCCGCGAGCGAAGGCGCGCCGGCGCGCATCGTCAACACCGCCTCGGTGAACGGCATCGAGCCGCCCGCGCTGGAAACCTATGCCTATTCCTCGTCCAAGGCGGGCATGATCATGCTGACGCGGCATCTGGCGAAACGCCTCGCGCCGGAACATATCCTGGTCAACTGCATCGCACCCGGCCCCTTCCCGAGCCAGATGATGAGGGAAACGCTGGAGACGATGGGCGACGCGATCCGCGCCTCCAACCCGCTCGGGCGCATCGGCGAGCCGGAAGACATCGCGGGCGTCGCGATCTTCCTCTCCTCGCGCGCCAGCGGCTACACGACGGGCGCCTGCATCCCCTGCGACGGCGGCTCGGCGGAGGTTTAAGGGGTCTCGCCAACAAAAGCCGTCACCCCGGGCTTCGTCCCGGGGTCCAGGGCGTCAAATGCCTGAGCTTGCGGCCCCTGGATCCCGGCCTTGTGCCGGGATGACATCAAAGTGAATGCCGGGCGGAGCGCCATGCTCCGCCCTTTTCGTTGGGCGCTTACGCCGCTTTCCTGAGCGTATGAATGGCGGCGATCATGCCGTCGGCCACGCCCTGCGCGGAGGCCGGGTTCTGGCCGGTGACGAGACGCCCGTCGCGCACCACATGGCGCTCGAAGGGCGCGCCGCCTTCGAAACGGCCGCCAAGCTCGCGCAGCTTCGATTCCAGCAGGAAGGGCACGTCCTTGTCCTTGCCGACCTTGCGCTCTTCCTCATCGGTGAAGCTGTTGACAGGACGATCCTTCACCAGCGGCTCGCCATCCGACAGTTTCACGCCGACAAGGCCCGCCGGCCCGTGACAGACCGCGCCGACCACGCCGCCATTTTCATAGACGGCGGCGATGAACTTCGCGAGCACGGTGTTTTCGGGAAAATCCCACATCGTGCCGTGCCCGCCCGGCAGATAGACGGCATCGAAACCGTCGGGCTCCAGCACGCCGAGCTCGGTGGAATTTTCCAACGCGGCCAGCGCGTCCTCATCGGCAAGGAAACGGCGCACGCTTTCCGGCTGGTCGTCCGGATTATCGGCAAGGCTCGAGGGATCGGCCGGCGGATTGCCGCCCTTCGGCGAGGCGAAGGTGACGTTGTAGCCGGCCTGCGTGAAGGCGAAATAAGGCGTCGTCAGCTCTTCGTAATGGAAACCGGTCTTGTCGCCGGTATCGCCCATGCGGCCGTTGGACGTGGCGATAATCGCAACATGAGGTTTGGTCATGGCATCCTCCTTGGAGATTGCCCCCCGCTCGCATCGTTCTGAGAGAGACATAGGAAGAGACGGCGCGGTGTTGAACCCCTAAAGGCCCAGCCAGCGGCGGAGGCGCGTAGCGGCCTCTTCCATTTCCCCGATTATGGTTGCGGGTTTTCCCTTGGCCCCGGCCCCGGCGGCGCGCCGCACGGCGGCGAGGATCGCCTCGGCGAAAGTGTCGGCGAGCGCGGGCGGCACGTCATGGCCCATGCCGGGCACGGCACGAAACTCCGCCCCCGGAATATTCTCCGCCACATCGCGTCCGGCGGCGACGGGCACCAGCGGATCGTCCTCGCCATGCATCACGACCGTCGGCGCGGTAATGCGCTTGAGCGCGGCGCGGCGGTCTCCCGAGGCGACCGAGGCCAGGAACTGCCTCATCAGGGCGCGCATGTCATAGCCGCGCGCGACATCGGCCCGGGCCTGCGCGCGAAGCGCTTCATCGTCCTGCCGGTAGCCCGGCGAGGCGAGCAGCTTTTGCAGCCAGACGACCTGCTCCACGATGGCCTGATCGCCGACCGCGCCGGACGACACGGGCGTCGTCAGCGCGGAGAGCACATCGGGCTTGCCCGGCGGCAGGCGCGGATTGCCCGAGGTGGACATGATGGCGGTGAGGGAGAGAACGCGCGCGGGATAGTGCGCGGCGACGGCCTGCGCGATCATGCCGCCCAGCGAGACGCCCGCGACATGCGCGCGCTCGATCCCCAGCGCATCCATGAGGCCGACCGTGTCCGCCGCCATATCGTCCAGCGTATAGGGCGTAAAGCTCGGCCGGCCCGACAGCATCTGCCCCCAGAGCCCGGCGACATCGGGCAGGCGGAACCCGTCGAATTTGGTGGAAAGCCCCGCATCGCGATTGTCGAAGCGGATGAAGCGATAGCCCGCGCCGGTGAGCCGGTCGATCAGCCGCTCCGGCCAGTCGATGAGCTGCCCGCCCAGCCCCATGATGAGGATGATCGCCTCGCGCCGCGGATCGCCATGGGTCTCGTAATAGAGCTGGAGACCGTTGACGTCGGCATGCGGCATGGGAGGACTCTCGGCAGGTAACGCGGGAACCGGCCCTCATCCTAACAGCCCGCATGCGACAGGCCCATGAAGAAAGGGTGGTCGTTCTCCTTCTGCCGTCATCCCGGCCCTCCTTGCATGTGAAGGTGGCCGGGACCCAATTCCACGTCTCGATAAAGAGCAAGTCTGAATGGACCCCGGATCAAGTCGGGGGTGACGATCTGAGAGTATTCGCCGAGCCCCACCTTCTCCGTCATTCCGGGCTCGCCCCGGAATCCATACCGCAGCTGCGGCAAGTGACCGATGCGAGTGGGTCCCGGCTTTCGCCGGGATGACACTCGTTTTTAAAAGCCGCTCAGTCCGCCGCCTGCGCGCCCGCAGTGGCGGATTTGGCGTGGTCGGCGATGAGCCGCACATAGGTCTCGCAAAGCGGCACGGGAAGGTCGTGGCCCATGCCCTCGATGAGTTCGAGCTTCGCGCCCGGCACGCTCTTGGCCGTGTCGATACCGCCTTCCACCGGCACCAGCGGGTCCGCCTGGCCGTGAATGACGAGGAAGGGCACGCGCACATTGGCGAGTTCTTCCACGCGGCTGCCGTCGCCGACGATCGCCGCATACTGCCGCATCGCACCTTCCGGGTAATACATGTGGTCGAATTCCCGGGCGACGAGTTCGCGCAGCTCTTCATCCGTCTTGCGATAGGCCGGGCTCTCATAGACGCGGCGGCCCTTCATGCGATGCGCGATCACGACCTCGCGCTCGTCCGACGCAGGCTGCTCGCGCAGCGCCTCCATCGCGGCCTCGCTGGCCTGCGGCAGGTTGGGATTGCCCGTGGTGGACATGATGGAAGTGACGGAGAGAAGCCGGTCGGGATGATGGATCGCCATGCGCTGCACGATCATGCCGCCCATGGAAATGCCCATCACATGCGCCTTGTCGATGCCGAGCGCATCGAGCACGCCCATGCCGTCCGCCGCCATATCGGCAAGCGTGTAAGGCATGTCCGGCTTTTCGCCCGCGCGGGCGGCCTTCGCCACGGCGGGGATATCGGGAATGCCGGAAAGCTTTTGCGTGTGGCCGACATCGCGATTGTCGTAACGGATGACGCGGAAGCCTTCCGCGCGCAATCCCTCCATCAGCTCTTCCGGCCAGCTCATCATGGTGGAGGTGTAGCCATTGACGAAGAGAATGGCGGGCGCGCCTTCCGGCCCCCGATCCTCGATATTGATCTCGATGCCGTTGGCTTTCACTTTCTGCATGGCCATGCGCGTCACTCCGCCGCTTGCGATTTCGAGGCGCGCTCCGCCGCCGCGGTGATGGCGTCGGCGAACACGTCGACCAGCGCCACCGGGAAGTCATGCCCCATGCCGGGAATAATACGAAGCTCCGCCCCCGGAATGTTCTCCGCCGTGTCCTCGCCGCCCTTGACCGGCACCAGCGGATCGTCCGCCCCGTGCAGCACGACGGTGGGCACATTGAGCTTCTTCAGCTTCTCGCGGCGGTCGCCATTCGACACGATGGCCGCCATCTGGCGGATCGTGCCTTGCGGGTAATAGCTGCGCGCCGTATCGCGCTCCACCCATTCGCGAAGCTGCGGCTCCGGCGTGCGGTAGCCGGGGCTGCCGATGACGTTCCAGGTGTTCATGCCGCGCGCGATAATGGCCTCATGATCGTTCGGGTCCGGCGCGGGCGCCATCAGCGCGCCCATCGCGGCGTCGCTCCCCTGCGGGACTTCCGGATTGCCGGTATTCGACATGATGGAGGTCATGGAGAGGACCTTTTCGGGATGGTTCGCCGCCATGAGCTGCACGATCATGCCGCCCATGGACGCGCCCGCGATATGCGCCTTGTCGATGCCGAGCGCATCGAGCAGCGCCATGCCGTCGGCGGCCATGTCGTCCAGCGAATAGGGCGCATCCACCGCCCCGCCCGTGGCGAGCGCGGTGAAGATCTTCTCCATGTCGGGAATGCCCGCCGCGTCGAACTTGGTGGAAAGGCCCACGTCGCGATTGTCGTAGCGCACGACATGATAGCCGCGCTTCACCAGCTCCTCGCAAAGCTCCACATTCCACATGGTGAGCTGCCCGCCGAGCCCCATGACGAGCAGAACGGTCGGATTGTCGGTCGAGCCGAAGCTCTCATATTCGATGGTAATGCCGTTGGCCTGAACCTGCGCCATGGCGCCCTCCCCTGATGTTGTTGCCGTTGTTTTATGGCTTTGGGGGAGCTTAGCAGGGGGTGTGGTGGGGGTCACGTGGGAGGAAGCACAAGAAACGAATTTCAGAATAAGAAGCGCGGAGATACTTATATTCGCCTACCAGGAAATGGCTGAGAAAGTTTATCGATCATTTCGTCCGTTTGATCGCATTGATCAAGCTGCCTATCGAGTGCGTCAACATAGTGCTGAACCTTGTTCATTGCCTTTTCATTTTCAGCGTCCACGTATTTGAGCACTCCATCTTTCAGTTTTTCTATATTTTTTCTCACGATATCGTTGTTTTTCTTTTCCCTGTGCGGATCGAACTCAGGGACACCGAAGCCACCGATCATGAAGGAATGCCCAAGTTGCTGAAAGGGATAAATCGCGCACAGCTCCTGATCTATCTTTACCTGCCTAGAAAACATTTCCCGTACACATTTATCAGTACAGTGCTTAATGTAGCTAGAAACCGATTCATCAACTTCTATAAATGGCGTTCCTTTTTCGTCCACCTGTCGCCTTAGAAAAGCAACAGCCGACTCCCTCTCGTATGCCTCCTGATAACCACTGCCCATAAACTCATTGTCGTCGTGGTAGATATTTCCCAACGTGATATAGCCCCGCACCAACAAGCCTTCGAGAAGAAGCCCCATAGCAACACGCCAGCAATATCCCACCAAATTGATCGCACCTGCAGGAGAAGTCTCTGCGGACACAACGGCACAATCTGAAATCTGTGTAACCTTGAACGCTAGGTCCTTACATATATAGGTGCTTCCAGGACAAATAGTCGGGCCATATGTCTGTAATGATTTTAGATCCTCCTTTCTGTACATCTTCGTTTGGAGGATGCGCCGAATTTCCTGCAACGAGCGTCCTTTTCCCTCCTCAGCATCTTTCACCATGCTCTTGAAGCCCAAGACATCGACGAACGCGATAAATTTCTTATCAAAAGAAAGTTCTTCCACTGCTCTCCCCTTCTTATTTTTAATTAACAGCCGACGAGCCTGAATTTTTTAAGCTCCCTCAAAGCTTTGTCCACAAACACGTCTCGCAATATTTCCGCCCATTTTTAGAAAACTCGACACCCGGCTTTTGCCGGGATGACACGTCTTATTGTGGGTGTGGCTACACCGCCCCCTCGCCCGGCCAGTCGGTTTGCATCTCGGGCCTTGAAAGCGTGAAGGCTTCCATTTCGTTGCAGCGGGCGTCGATGGCGTTGAGGCGCTTGTAGGGCGTGAGGTCGCAGCCGAAGCGGCGGGCGTTGCGCATTTGCGGCACGAGGTGGAGGTCGGCCCAGCCGGGCGCCTCGCCGAAGCAGAAGGGCCATTCGGTGTCGCGCCGGACGAGCGTTTCTTCCAGCGCGGTGAAGCCTTCCGCCATCCAGTGTTGCTGCCAGCGGGAAAGCCCCGCCTCGTCCACGCCATATTCGGCCTCAAGAAAGCGGCCGATGCGCTTCACCGTCAGCGCATGCATCTCCGACGCGATATGGGCGGCGAAGGCGCGCGCCTCCGCGCGCAGCATCGGGTCTTCGGGGAGCAGCGCGGGCTCGGGATATTCCTCTTCCAGGAAGGCGAGAATGGCCGCCGACTGCGCGATGACGCGGCCGTCCATGTCGAGCGCGGGAAGGAGCCCCTGCGGGTTGAGGCGGCGGTATTCGTCGAGCCCCATCTCGTCCACCGGCACATAGTCGAAGGGCACGCCCTTGAGCCGCAGCGCGATGCGCACGCGCTCCCCCGCCGAATTGCGCCACCTGGTGATAAGCCGCATGAGGTGTCCTCCCGTGGTTTGGCGGGCATTGTGGCACAGGGATAAGGCAAATTCCTCTCCGCCTGTCGCCCATGGACCCCGGAACGAAGCCCGGGGTGACATGATGAGTTTGCCGTGAGTTAGTATTGCTCCAACGAAACAAGCCGGGGGGCCACGTCATGCTGCGGATCATCGAGGGGGATTTTTCGGACCGCCGCGTGATCGAGCTGCTGGAGACCCATGTGAAACTGGCGCATGGGGCCTCGCCGCCCGGCACGGCCTATGCGCTGGACCTGAAGGGGTTGCAGGCGCCGGGGATCGGCTTCTGGACGATCTGGCACTCTGACCGCCAAAGGGGGAACGGGAAAGACGGCGCGGAAGAGCTTGCCGGATGCGGCGCGCTGAAACGGCTTTCCGCGACGCATGGCGAAATCAAATCCATGCATACGGTGGCGCATTTACGCGGGCACGGCATCGCGGCCACGCTGCTCGGCCATATCATGGAAAAGGCGCGCCTTTCGGGGATGACGCGGCTCAGCCTCGAAACGGGCACGCAGGATTATTTCGCCCCCGCCCGCGCGCTCTATGCCCGGCACGGCTTCACGCCGTGCGCGCCCTTCGGCGACTATAAGGGCGGGCCGCACAACACCTTCATGTCGCGGGAGATCTGAGCCCCAAGCCGTCATGCCCCGCTTTATGCGGGGTATCACGATGCAGGTCGAGGGCGAGAAAAAAATCGGCACCCCCCGCATCTATCGGGGTAACGGCCTATCTCCCCGCCGTCCGGTCGAGGCCGGGGATGAGAAGGAGGCTCCAGCCGGCGGCGGCCAGGCAATAGACGCCCATGGCCAGAAGCTGCCAGAGGAAAGGCACGCCCGCATCGAGAAGCACGCCGATCAGCCCCGGCGACAGCGCGGTCGAAAACACCATGGTGGAAGTCGTCACCCCGCGAATGGCGCCGAGATGGAGCGTGCCGTAAAGCTCCGCCCAGAGCGCGCCGCCCAGCGTCGCCGCGCTTCCCATGGTGACGCCCGCCAGCGCCATGAAGACCGGCAGCACCCAGGCATTGGAGACGAAGGCCAGCGCCGCGATACCGGCGGCGAGCGGCAGGAGATAGAAAGGCAGGATATGCCGCGCGCCGAACCGGTCGACCAGCCAGCCCGCGCCGAGACCCGACACCATGTTGACGCCCGCCAGCACCGGAAAGCTCGCTGCGAACCAGGCGAGATCCCAGCCCTTCATCTCCACCACCGTCACCTGATTGATGAAAATGCCGGTGAGGATGAAGGGCGGCGCGAGAATGACCGGCATCAGCGCATAGAAGAGCGGCTGGCGGATGACCTCGCCGCGCGTCCATTGACGTTGCTCGACGGCGGGCGCGGCAGATGATGCGTCTTTGGGCGCTTCCGCCGTTTCGGGCACGCGGTCGCGTTCGACCAGCAGGAGAAGCGCAAGCGTGGGCAGGAGGATGAGCGCGGCGGCGATGGCGACCCATGTCATGCGCCAGCCCAGCGCGGCGACAAGCGCCACCGCCGCAATGGGAAGCACCGCTTCCGCGCTCGACAGGCCGAGCCCGGCGATGGAGACGGCGCGGCCCCGCTTGGCGTTGAACCAGCGGCCCATCGCCGTCATGGACACATGGGTGAGCATGCCCTGCCCGAAAAAGCGCAGGCCGAAAAAGACGAAGGCGAGCAGCCAGGCCGAGGAGACGCCCGCCATGCCGAGCGAGACGACGGCAAGGCCGGACAGCACCCCGACGCCCAGCCAGCGAATGGGGTAATCGTCGGCAAGCCGCCCCGCCCACATGAGAAGTGCCGCGCTCGCCAGCGTGCCCGCCGTGTAAAGCCCGCCGAAGCCGCCTTCCGACAGGCCGAGATCGGCCTTCAGATGACCCGCGAACAGCGCGATGAAATAGGTC
>CAYSVF010000070.1:0-9368 GCA_964434415.1 uncultured Parvibaculum sp. | reverse complement strand
GGCTGGAAGCAATGCCCGCCGATGCGGGCGCGGAAGCTTTCCAGAATGTCGTCTATGAAATCGGCAAGACGCATGGTTTCGAAAAGCTGCGCGACTGGTTCAAGGCGCTTTACGAAGTGCTGCTGGGTGAGGCGCAGGGACCGCGTTTCGGTTCCTTCATCGCGCTTTACGGCCGGGAAGAGAGTGTCGCCCTCATCCGCCGCGCTTTGGCGGGGGAAGATCTTTCCAAAGGCTGATCGCGTGAAATTCCGGCCGGATGGCGCGCAAGGCGCATATCCAGGCTTGCCGGGAGCGCCCTAAAGACCAATCATTGCCGTAAGACATTTCACGTTTCGGTGCCTTGAGGGAAATGCGGCATGAGATGGGTCTCTTTTTTGCTGATCCTCGTTCTGGCCCAGCTGGCCCAGCCGGCCGCTGCCATGTGGAGCGATCTCGCCTCCGCGCGCGCGGCCTTCGACGACGGCGCCTTTTCGCGCGCCGCCGGGGTGGCGCGCGAAATCGGCACCGCCGAGGGATATACGCTTGCCGCCCACGCCGAAATGGCCCGGGGCGATCTCGTCGAGGAGAACGGCAAGGCCCGCCTCGAATGCTATCGGACCGCGCTCGCTGATGCGCGCAAGGCCGTGGCCAGCGCGCCGGACAGCCCCGAGGCGCATCTGGCTCTCGCCATCGCGCTGGGCTTCGTGGCCCGCGGCGAAGGCGGCCTCGAAGCGCATATGCAGGGGTTGGGCGAGGAGGCCCGCAAGCATATCGACATCGCCCTGAAACTCGCGCCCGACAGTCCGTGGGCGCATGCGACGCTGGGCGGGTGGAACCTCCAGATCGCCTATGCGGGCGGCTCCATCGGCGAAGCGATCTACGGCGCGTCGGTCAAGGCCGGCGAGCAGGCATATGAGCGCGCGCTCTCCATCGATCCGGGCAACACCTCCATTGCCTATCAATATGCGGTCCAGTTGCTGGGGCTCGACGGCGACGCGCACAGGCGCCGCGCCGCCGAGCTTCTCGACATGGTGGTGGCGCACCGGCCCGAAAATGCGATGGAGCGACTGCTGAGGCAGTCGGCGGTAAATCTCAAACAGGCCCTCGATCAGGGCCGCCCTGAAAAGGCGATGCGACTGGCCGAGGCCAGGCTGGGCCGCACCCGCTGAGCGGCTACTGACTGGCCCAGAGAATGCGGGCGAGCCAGACCAGCTCCCGGGCCGGAACCCGGATCGTCTCATAGGCCGGGTTGAGGGACAAAAGCTCGATCTCGCCTTGCGTGCGGCGTCCCAATGCCTTTGCCAGAACTTGACCGTCGGCTGTCTTGGCCACCACGCGGTCGCCGCGCCGGACGCTGGCATTGGGCGACACGACGATGATGTCGCCTGCCCGGTAAACCGGTTCCATGCTGTCGCCCGATATTTCCAGCGCATAGGCATTGGGATCGGCGATGGCGGGAAAGGCGATCTCTTCCCAGCTCCCGCCCACCGGAAATCCCGCATCGTCGAAGAACCCGCCGAGACCGGCCTGCGCAAATCCGATCAGGGGCACGCGATGCGCATGTTCGCCTGCCGCCTCGCCGTCCTCGATCAGCGTCAGAAGCTCGTCGAGGCCCGCGCCGGTCGCCTCCAGCACGCGCGAAAGGCTTTCCGTGCCGGGCCAGCGCGGCCGTCCGGCAGGGGTGAAGCGCTTGGATTTGTTGAAGGAAGTCGGGTCCAGTCCCGCCGCCCGGGCAAGCCCGGAAATGCTCAGGCCGCGATGCGCGGCCAGCTTGTCGATCGCGGCCCAGACGCGGGCATGGGTCATTTGACGCGGCATGCGGCAAGCTCCTTTCCGGATATGGCGCGAGCGCTGAATAAAATCCTATACCCCCAATCTGGCATGATTTCGGGAATCGCGCCATATGGAGCGCGGGCCCGGCAGGCGGCGGTGCGTCAGCTTGTGAGGGGGAACCCCCGCCGCTAGAGTGCGCGCACTTCGCAGGAAACATCAGACGGCTTATGACCAAAACCATCTTCAAGATAGTGGGCGCGCATGAATGGCACGCCGCCGAAGCGGAGGGACGGTTCATCGGCTCGCCGGTCGATCTCGATGACGGTTTCATCCATTTTTCGACCGCGGCGCAGGCCCGGGAGACCGCGGCGCGGCACTTTGCAGGCCGCAAGGGCCTGTTGCTGGTGGCCGTGGACGCGGACGCGCTGGGCGAGGCCCTGAAATGGGAGCCCTCGCGCGGCGGCGACCTCTTTCCCCATCTTTATGACGTGCTGCCCATGACGGCCGTGACCGGCGTGCACGACCTGCCGCTGGGGCCGGAGGGCGAACATGTCTTTCCGGCGGCCGTTACGGACGGGGAGAGCTGAAGCGGATGAATCTCTTCCCGCTCGCAAGGCCCTTTCTCGGCCTTATGGATCCCGAGACCGCGCATCGCAACACCATTCGCGCGCTGAAGCTCGGGCTGGCCCCCGCGGCGGGCCCCGACCCCGCCGAACTGGGAATCGATCTTTTCGGACTGCATTTCCCCAATCCCGTCGGCATTGCGGCGGGCTTCGACAAGAATGCCGAAGTGCCCGACGCCATGCTGCGCCTCGGCATGGGCTTTGCCGAAATCGGCACGGTGACGCCGCGCCCGCAGGCCGGCAATCCGCGCCCGCGCATCTTCCGTCTCGCGCATGAGCGCGCCGTCATCAACCGGCTCGGCTTCAACAATGAAGGCCACGCCGCCGCCAAACGCCGCCTTGAGGCGCGGCGCGGACGGCCCGGCATCGTCGGCGTCAATATCGGCGCCAACAAGGACAGCGAAGATCGCATCGCCGATTATGAAACCGGCATCCGCGCTTTCGAGGGGCTGGCGAGCTATTTCACCGTCAACATTTCCTCGCCCAACACGCCCGGCCTGCGCGCGCTGCAGAACAAGGCGGAGCTGGAAACGCTGGTGACGCGGGTGCTGGCTGCGAGGGCGGGGTCGACGCCGGTCCTGCTCAAGATCGCGCCCGACCTGACGGACGAGGAATTGCAGGACATCGCCGATGTGGCCGCCGAAAAGGGCCTCGACGGTCTGATCCTTTCCAACACGACGATCGCGCGCGAGGGGCTGGTGCAGGGCCCTCGGGCCGGTGAAACCGGCGGCCTCTCCGGCCAGCCGCTTTTCGGTCTGTCGACGGCCATTTTGCGGCAGATGTACAAGCTGACCGGCGGACGGATACCGTTGGTCGGCGTTGGCGGTATCGGCAGCGGCGCCGACGCCTATGCAAAGATCAGGGCCGGCGCCTCGCTGGTGCAGCTCTATACCGCGCTCGCCTATGAAGGGCCGGGGCTTGTGAACGCCATCAAGCGCGACCTGGCCGCAATGCTGAAGGCCGACGGCTTTACCCGCGTGCAGGATGCCATCGGTCAGGATACGGAATGATTTACGAAAGGGATAGGCGATGACCGTCGTAACGATGTACCACAATCCGCGCTGCTCGAAGTCGCGCCAGACCTTGTCCCTGCTGGAACAGCACGGCATTCAGCCTGCCATCGTGGAATATCTGAAAACGCCGCCCACGGCTGCCGAGTTGAAAGGCATTCTGGAAAAGCTGCGCATGAAGCCGCGCGACCTGATGCGCAAGAAGGAAGAGCCCTACAAGGATCTCGGTCTCGACGATGAAAGCCTGAGCGACGACCGGCTGATCGAGGCGATGGTGGAAAACCCGATCCTGATCGAACGCCCCATCGTGGTCACCGACCACGGCGCGAAGATCGGCCGCCCGCCGGAAGACGTGCTCGACCTCTTCACCGACTGGTAAGAGAGGCCTCGGCGGCGGCGGTGACGCGCGGATAGTAGTAGAGAAGCGAGCCCGCGCGCAGGAGATAGAAGATCATGAAGGCGCCCCAGAGCCCGTGATTGCCATAGGCCGGCGCCAGCAGCCGCCATGCCACAAGGAAGAGCGCCAGCGTGACGATCATCGCATTGCGCATTTCCACCGTGCAGGTCGCGCCGATGAAAATGCCGTCGAGCTGAAAACTCCACACCGCCAGAAGCGGCGTCAGTACCGCCCAGGGCAGAAAGAGGCGTGCCGCCTCGCGCACAGGCGGCGCGGTCGTCAGCAGGTCGATGAATGACGGCCCGCCCGCCCGGATGACGACGGAAAGGAAGACCGCCGTCCCCGCCGCCCAGACGGTGGAAATGCGCACCGCTTCGGAAAGTCTCTCCCGTGTCCGCGCGCCGATGGCCTTGCCGACTAGCGCCTCGGCCGCATAGGCGAACCCGTCGAGAAAGAAGGCGGAAGTGGAGATGAACTGCATCAGCACCGCATTGGCCGCAAGTTGCACATCGCCCATATCCGCGCTCTTCGCCATGAACCAGGCAAAGGCGAAGACGAGGCAGAGGGTGCGGATCATGATGTCGCGATTGACGGTGATCGTCCGCCGGATGCGCTCTGCGTCGAAGAGCTTGGCGCGGTCCCAGTGCCCGCCCATCCGCTTGAGCGAGGCGGCGGCAATGGCAAGCCCGGCAAGCGCGGCCAGGATTTCGGCAATGGCCGTCCCCGTGGCGATGCCTTTGACGCCCCAGCCGAGGCCGACGACGAACGTGATGTCGAGGACGAGGTTCGTACCGTTCAGCAGCAATTGGAGCGCCAGCGCGGTACGCGCCTTGTGCCGCCCGATGAACCAGCCCAGCAGCGCGAAATTGGCCAGCGTGAAAGGCGCCGACCAGATGCGGATGGCGAAATAGTCATGCGTGTGGCGCTCGACCTCCGCGCTGGCGTGAAGAAGCGAAAAGGCGATCTTGCCAATGGGCCATTGCAGCACGATGAGCGCAAGACCCGCCGCACCTGCAATGATGAGCGCGCGCCCGAGGCTCGTGCGCACTTCGTCCGTATCGTCCGCGCCAAGCGCCTGCGCGGTGAGCCCGGTCGTCCCCATGCGCAGGAAACCGAACCCCCAATAGAGAAAGCTGAAGATGGTCGCGCCGAGCGCCACCGCGCCGATCAGCGCCGGGTCGGGGATCTGGCCGATGACCGCCGTATCGACAAGCCCCAATAAAGGCGTCGAGACATTCGAAATGACGATGGGACCCGCAATGGCAAGCACGCGGGCATGCGTGACCCTGTCGGGCGACGCATCCGCGCTCATGCGTCCGCTTCGTCGGGCTGCTTCAGCAGGAAATGACCATGCGCCGCGGCGATGGGGCGGGATTTGTCTTCCTGCCAGGCTTCCACATGCACCGTGGCGACGCGCCGCCCCTGCTTGGTGATCGTGGCGCGGGCGAAGGTGTCTTCCGGCTTGCCCGAACGCAGATAATCGATGGTGATGTTGATCGGCTTGGGCGGCGCATCGATCCCTGTTTCGAAGGCGAGCTGCGCCATTGCCGTCATTTCAAGGAAAGCGCCGATGGCGCCGCCATGCAGCGCCGGGAGGACGGGGTTGCCGATCAGATCTTCCTTGTAGCGCAGCACGGTGGTGATCTCGTTGCCGCGCCGATCGACGCCGACGCCGAGAAAGCGGGCATAGGGAATCCGCTCGAGAAACAGGCTCAGATCCTTCGTCTCGCTCATTCTGCTTTTCCTCCGCCAAGCACCTGATCCGCCTGCTGACGAAGCTCTTCCGAGATCGGCATGGGCATGGCCCGGTTGGCCGCCAGCATGAAGGTGCCGACGCAGGTCGCAATCGGGTCTTCCTCGTCTTCGTGATAGGCCGCGCCGCGCACAAATGCGATGTTCTTCGTCACCTTGTAGCAATGCGTATGCGCATTGAGGTCCAGCTTCGGCGTGGCGGGCTTCATATAGTCGATCCGCAGGTCGAGCGTCGCGATCGCGATGCGTTCGGGCAGGGAAAGCTGGACGGCGATACCGCAGGCATTGTCCAGCATGGCGGTGATGACGCCGCCATGCAGCACGCCGGTTTCGATGTCCCCGACCAGATCCTCGTTATAGGGCACGCTGAGCCACGCCTCGCCGCGCGCGGCATCCTCGACTTTCATGCCGAGTGCGCGTGCATGCGGTACATGCTCGATCAGCACATCCTTCATCATCCGAATCTGTTCGGGGGAGATATTCGTCTGGTCACTCATGGTCACTCTTGCCTTGGGCTGCCGCAGGCCGCGAAACGGCGCTAGTAGGGCGTCCGGGCGTCGCCGTGTCAACTGCGCCCTGGAGGGGGGTAATCTATACAGGATTCCCCGACGATTTTGCCCGATACCGAGATGCGCTTACACAACTGTCTGAAAGAAAAGCGGTTTTTACGCTCCAGGATGCATTCTCAAAGTTGACGTTGATTCACTTTTGTCTAGACTCGGCCCCAACATGAAATCAGGGCTGGCCGCCTCGGCGGCGGGCCGTCGGGGGCACTGGAACCAACATGAAAGAGAGCGTGGAAGACGCTGTGAAGGAGCGGGCGGAAGGCAAGCCCCTCGGCAAGCGCGAACGGACGAAAATCAACAATCGGGAGGCCATCCTTCAGGCGGCGCGGGGCGTCTTTGCCGATCTGGGCTATGGCGCGACGACGGTGCGCGACATCATCCGCCGCACCGGGCTCGCCTCAGGCACCTTCTACAATTATTTCCGCAGCAAGGAAGAAGTGTTCGAGGCGTTGATGGACGAAGGCATGCGCCGCATCCGCCCGCGCCTGCGCGCCGAGCGCATTCGCTCGCGCACCTTCGAAGACTTCATCCGCAATGCGCTTCACGCCTATTTCGAATATCTCGCCTCCGACCGGGAGACGTTCGAGGTGATGCGCCGCAATCCGAACACGGTGCGCGTGCGCATGGAGACGGCGGAAATGATCGCCGGCTTCGAGGAGATCCGCGAATATATGGAAGAGGATATTCGCAACGGCACGCTGCCGCCTGTGGATTCCGAATATCTGATGGCGTCGGTGGTCGGGCTCGCCATGGAAATGGGCGACCGCATGATCGCGCGCGACAATGTCGACCCCGCCGCCGCGGCGGAGTTCGCGACGGCGCTGGTGCTGGGCGGCTTCCACAATCTGCCCGTCGCAGGCACGGCGCCCGCGGCCTCCGGGGTTGATGACCGCGAGGAAGACGGAAAATGAATTTACAGAAGTTTGTCGTCCGTAGCCTGATGAAGCTGCCCGAGGGCCTTCTCCTGCGCATGGCGGGCGGCGAGCCGCTCTCCATCGACGGAAGGGTGATCGACCCGCGCGTGCAGCTGCTGGCCGTGCAGGGCGCGAAGGCGCCCTCGCTTACCACGCTCGACCCGGTGGCCGCCCGCGAGGCGGCGGCGCAGGGTCTGGCGCTTCTGGACGATGCGCCGCGCGCCAATGTGACAATCGACGAAGCCGTCATGCCGGGGCCCGGCGGCAGGCTGGCCGCGCGTCTCTACCGGCCCAGACATGCCACCGGCCCGCTGCCCGGCCTCGTCTACTTTCATATGGGCGGCTGCGTGATCGGCGATCTGGACACCTGCGACACCTTTTGCAGCATTCTCGCCGACACCGCCAATTGCGCGGTCCTGTCCGTCGACTACCGCCTCGCGCCCGAGCACAAATTTCCCGCCGCGGTGGACGATGCGCTGGCCGCCTACAGATGGGCACAGGAAAACGCATCCTCTTTCGGAATGGAGGCGGGCCGTATCGGCGTCGGCGGAGACAGCGCGGGCGGCTATCTCTCCGCCGTCGTGGCGCAGCAGATGAAGGCCGAAGGCGGACCTGCGCCCGCGTTTCAGCTTCTCATCGATCCGGTGACGGATATGGAGGCGCAAGGCGGGTCGATGGAAAGCTGCGCCGAGGTCTATCCGCTGACCGCCGACATCATGCAATGGTTCATCGGCCATTACATCGACAAGCCCGAAGACATGAAGGATCTGCGCGCCTCGCCCCTGAAGGCGGAGGACCTGTCCGGTCTGCCGCCGGCCATCGTCGTCACGGCGGGTTTCGATCCGCTCCGCGATCAGGGGGCGGCATATGCTGACAGGTTGAAGGCGGCCGACGTCCCCGTCGCCTATCGCTGCTATGACACGCTCGCCCACGCCTTCACCGCCATGTCCGGTACCGTGCCCGCGGCGAAAAGGGCCTGCGAGGAGATCGCGGCGGATGTGCGGGCGGCGCTCTCCGCATCCGCATGAGGCCTGAATGACCTATCTGCTGATCAAGGCCGCCATTTCCGGCGTCATCGTGATGCTCATTTCCGAGATTGCGCGGCGCAGTCCCGCCTTCGGCGCGCTGGTTGCCTCCATCCCGCTCGTCTCGGTCCTCGGTATCGTCTGGCTCTGGCGCGATACGGGCGACATTCCGCGCATCGCGGACCATGCGGAAGCGACCTTCTGGTATGTCATCCCGAGCCTTCCCATGTTCCTCGCCTTTCCGGCGATGTTGCGCCATGGCATGTCCTTCTGGGTGGCGCTCGGCCTTTCCATCCTCCTCACCATTCTTCTCTATTTCCTCACTGTGGTCGTCGCGGCCCGCTTCGGCATCAGGCTCTAGACCGTTGATGCGCGGGAGGGCCTGTGCTACTCAAAACGGGTCCTTAGGGGAGTAGCCTCCCTCCGCCCGCGCCGCGCGGGGATCGAGAGGGGCGAACGTCAACACACTTGGCTCACGCCATGGCGTTCGCGAAAGGTGCCGGACTTTCCGGCCCGATTTGGCAAGACCTTTGGTTTCACGCTTTCGCCTGGCCGGGCGGAGAGCGGAAGCCATTGGTGTATTTGCCCGGCCGGAGCTTCGAGATGGACGCCTTCCTGATTTCCACCGTCACCGTCGCCATCGCCGAAATCGGCGACAAGACGCAATTGCTGGCCCTCCTTCTCGCGCTGCGCTTTCGCCAGCCCTGGCCGGTCGTCTGGGGCATTCTCGCGGCGACGCTTGCCAATCACGCGCTCGCCGCCTGGGCGGGGGTGGAACTCGCCGGGTTTATGGACCGCGAGCTCATGACCCGTCTCGTCGGCGTCTCCTTCATCCTGATGGGTTTCTGGGCGCTGATCCCCGACAAGGCGCCGGAGGAAGACGCGACGGAACTCGACCGCACGAAAAAGTTCGGGCCTTTCCTTGCCACCCTTGTCGCCTTCTTCCTGGTGGAGATTGGCGACAAGACGCAGATCGCCACGGCAGCGTTGGCGGTGCGTTTCGATTCCGTGCTTCACGTCGCGGCAGGAACGACATTGGGCATGATGTTCGCCAATGTGCCGGTGGTGTTCTTCGGCGAAAAGGTCGCTCGGTTCGTGCCGCTCGCCTGGGTGCGCGCAACGGCGGCGTTTATCTTCATCGCCCTTGGCGCGGTCACGCTGCTTTCCGCCTTCGGGTATCTCTGACGCTTCCTTCGCTCGCGCGCTCTGCCTATGCTGCGCGAAACGATATTGAAAAAGAGGGAGGTGCCCATGCGGGCGATGCGTGTGCATGAGCTGTCGGAAGATATTTCCGTCCTGCGAATGGATGATGTGGACTTGCCGCCGCCG
>CAYSVF010000069.1:6247-9427 GCA_964434415.1 uncultured Parvibaculum sp. | reverse complement strand
GAATGATGTATTGCGGGCCGAAGCGGGGACGCTCGCTCTGATAGGCGGCGGCCACCTCGTCCGGCACGTCTTCGCGCGCCAGCGCGGCGAGCGCCTCGGCGCAGGCGATCTTCATATCCTCGTTGATCGAGGTCGCGCGCACATCCAGCGCGCCGCGGAAGATATAGGGAAAGCCGAGGACGTTGTTCACCTGGTTGGGATAATCCGAGCGGCCCGTCGCCATGATGGCGTCGTCGCGCACCTGCGCGACTTCCTCGGGCGTGATCTCCGGATCGGGATTGGCCATGGCGAAGATGATCGGCTTGGCAGCCATGCTCTCGACCATCTTCGGCGTGAGCGCGCCTTTCACCGACAGGCCGAGAAATACGTCGGCGCCTGCGACGGCTTCTTCCAGCGTGCGTGCATCCGTCTTCGCGGCATGCGCCGACTTCCACTGGTTCATGCCTTCTTCGCGGCCCGCATAGATCACGCCCTTGGTATCGCAGAGCAGCGCATTGTCATGCGGCAGTCCCATCGCCTTGATCAGCTCCAGGCAGGCGATGCCCGCCGAGCCGGCGCCGTTCACGACCACCTTGATGTCTTCGATCTTGCGGTCGGTGAGATAGAGCGCGTTGATCAGGCCCGCGGCCGTGATGATCGCCGTGCCGTGCTGGTCGTCATGAAAGACGGGAATGTCCATCAGCTCGCGCAGGCGGCTCTCGATCATGAAGCATTCCGGCGCCTTGATGTCCTCAAGGTTGATGCCGCCGAAGGACGGTCCCAGATAGCGCACCGCGTTGACCACCGCGTCGGCGTCTTCGGAATCGATTTCCAGATCGATCGAATCCACATCGGCAAAGCGCTTGAAGAGCACCGCCTTGCCTTCCATCACCGGCTTGGAGGCGAGCGCGCCGAGATTGCCGAGGCCCAGAATGGCCGTGCCGTTGGAGACCACCGCCACCATGTTGCCCTTGGCGGTGAAGTCGTAGGCGCTGTCGGGATTTTCCGCGATGGCGCGTACCGGCACCGCCACGCCCGGGCTGTAGGCCAGCGACAGGTCGCGCTGCGTGGCCATCGGCTTTGTGGCGTGGATTTCGAGTTTGCCGGGCTTGCCCTCGCTGTGGAACAGCAGGGCCTCTTCGTCGGTAAACTGACGGCGCTTCTTGCTCATGGGCGTATGGATCGGTATCTGGCCGGGACCTGCTGAAAACGGGCGCATCCGCCCCGGATGGTGAAAAACAGCCCGCTTTGTAGGCGTTGAAATAACCGGAAACAAGGTCATTCTGATTATTTTTTTATTATTTTTGCCTTAAGGGGGTAATTTTCTTTCGTTTCCGTGACGGGAACTTGCTGGAAATAGTCGCTCGAGCGCCAAAGATTTCAGGATTTTCGACGTCGGATGCCCTATCCGCCGCCGCCCGTTCTGCTAATTTCCCTCTCCATGTCCGAACCGTCCGAAATATCAGACCCCCGCGAAAAACAGCCCGCCCGGCCATCCGGCAAGGCCGATCCGGGCGTGACGCCGATGATGGCGCAATATCTGGAGATCAAGGCGAGCCATCCCGGCGCGCTTCTGTTCTACCGGATGGGGGATTTCTACGAGCTGTTCTTCGACGATGCCGTGGCGGCGGCGGGGGCGCTCGATATCGCGCTGACCAAGCGCGGCAAGCATCTGGGCGAGGACATCCCGATGTGCGGCGTGCCGGTGCACAGCCATGACACCTATCTGGAGCGGCTGATCCGCAAGGGCTTCAAGGTCGCCGTCTGCGAGCAGACGGAAGACCCCGCCGAAGCAAAGAAGCGCGGCGCCAAATCCGTGGTCCGCCGCGAGGTGGTCCGTCTCGTCACCCCGGGCACGCTGACCGAAGACACGCTGCTGTCGCCGGGCATGCACAATTATCTCGCCGCGATCGCCCGCATCGGCTCGGAAGCCGATTACGGCCTTGCCTGGGTCGATGTCTCGACCGGCGACCTTGCCGTGACGGCGCTCAACGCGGCCGCGCTGGGCGCGGAGCTTGCCCGCCTCCGGCCCGGTGAATTGCTCGTGCCGGAAAACCTGCTGGATGCCGACGAGCTGGAAGGGCCGCTTCATGCGGGCGGCGCGGTGACGCCCTTGCCCGCCCCCCGCTTCGACAGCACGCAGGCCGAACGGCGGCTGAAAGATCATCTGAATGTCGGCGCGCTGGAAGGCTTCGGCCAGTTCGCCCGCGCCGAGATCGCGGCCATGGGCGCACTGATCGACTATGTGGAGCTGACGCAGGTGGGCCGCCTGCCGGCGCTGAAACCGCCCCGGCGCATCGCGGTCGCCGAGACCATGGCGATCGACGCGGCGACGCGTGCCAATCTCGAACTGGTGCGCACGCTCTCCGGCGAGACCAAAGGCTCTCTCATGGCGACCGTCGACCGGACGGTGACGGCGGCTGGCGCGCGGGAACTTGCGGCGCGCCTCACCGCGCCGCTTACCGATCCCGCCCGCATCAATGCCCGCCTCGACGCGGTGGAATGGTTTCTCGATGCGCGCGATCCGAGGGGCATGCTGCGCGACCATCTGAAATCCGCGCCCGATATGGCCCGTGCGCTCTCGCGCCTTTCGCTGGGGCGCGGCGGTCCGCGCGACCTTGCGACCGTGAAGAACGGCCTTTCGGCGGCGCACGCCATCGCGGCGCTGCTGAACGATGCGCATCCGACGCTGCTGCCGCTACCCGACGACATAGCCTCTGCCGCCTCGGCGCTCGACGGCGCGGCGGCGCCGTTATGCGAAGAGCTGGGCAAGGCGCTTGCCGAAGAACTGCCGCTTATGGCGCGCGACGGCGGCTTCGTTGCCAAAGGCTATTCCGCCGATCTCGACGAGACCCGCACACTGCGCGACGACGCGCGCCGCCTCATCGCCGGGCTTCAGGCGCAATATGCCGAAAAGACCGGCGTGTCGGCCCTGAAGGTCCGGCACAACAATGTGCTTGGCTATTACATCGAAGTGTCGCCGCGCCATGCCGACAAGCTGACCGCCTCGGACGAATTCATCCATCGCCAGACCATGGCGAACGCGATGCGCTTCACGACCGCCGAACTCGCCGATCTGGCCAGCCGTATCGCCGATGCGGGCGGTCGTTCGCTCGCGCTGGAGCTTGAGCTGTTCGATACGCTCACCGCGCAGGTGTTGGCCGAGCATGAAACGATCGCGACGGCGGCCGAGGCGCTGGC
>CAYSVF010000069.1:0-6237 GCA_964434415.1 uncultured Parvibaculum sp. | reverse complement strand
GGCCGCGCTCGATGCCTCATCGGCGTTGGCCGAACTCGCCGCCGAGCAGCGCTACACGCGGCCCCTTATCGACAACTCGCTCGCCTTTCACATCGAAGGCGGCCGCCATCCGGTGGTCGAGGCGGCGCTTAGGCGCGAGGCGAGCGGCGGCGATTTCGTACCCAACGACTGCACATTGTCCGCGGACAGTGGAGCGTCGAAACATATCTGGCTGCTCACCGGTCCCAACATGGCCGGTAAATCGACCTTCCTCCGGCAGAATGCGCTCATTGCCATCATGGCGCAGATGGGCGGTTTCGTACCGGCGGCGTCGGCGCATATCGGCGTAGTGGACCGGCTCTTTTCGCGTGTCGGCGCGGCGGACGATCTGGCGCGCGGGCGCTCCACCTTCATGGTGGAAATGGTCGAGACGGCGGCGATCCTCAATCAGGCCGGTCCGCGTTCCCTCGTCATCCTCGACGAGATCGGACGCGGCACGGCGACCTTCGACGGGCTTTCCATCGCCTGGGCGGCGGTCGAACATCTGCATGAGGTAAACAGGTCGCGCGCGCTTTTCGCGACGCATTACCACGAACTCACGTCGCTGGCGGAGCGGCTTGCCGGTCTCGCCAATGCGACCATGCGGGTGAAGGAGTGGGAGGGCGACGTGGTCTTCCTGCATGAGGTCGCGCCGGGCGCGGCGGACCGGTCCTATGGCATTCAGGTGGCGAGGCTCGCAGGCCTTCCCGCGCCGGTCATTGCGCGCGCGCAGGATGTGCTGACCGCGCTGGAAGAAGGCGAGTTGAGCTCCGGCGGCGGCGCAAGGACGGCGGCGCTGATCGACGAACTGCCGCTCTTCTCCGCAGCGAAAGCGCCGGCGCCCGTGCCGAAAGAGAGCGAAGCGGAAAAGGTGCTCAAGGATATCGATCCCGATGAGCTGACGCCGAAACAGGCGCTTGAAGCGCTTTACCGGCTGAAGTCATTGGAAGGGAAATAGGCGGGCGCTTGCCGGACCGCCACCAAGGAAGAAGGTGGGCGGCCCGGTTGCGGAATCAGCTCTTTTTCTTTTCGGTCTTTGCAGCTGCTTCCTTGTGCAGCTTTTCTTTCTTCGACGCCTTGTGAGCCACCTTCTTCAGCGTCTTGTGCTTCTTGTTCATCTTCAGCGACGTCTTGTGAACGGGCGCTTTGGTCTCGTGCTTTGCGGCGGCGGGTGCCGTGCTCTGCGTGGCGGCCATGGCCGGAACCGCGGACACGGAAAGAAGCGCGGCCATCGCGGCCGCCAAGGCAATGGTTTTGAACATGGAGATGCTCTCTCAAGAAAGCCGCCCCGCAGACGGAGCGGCTTGGCCCGGGCGATGCTGCCCGTGAGCGGAATTTTCTCCCGCTCTGTGGCGGAGACTTGGCTTTATTGTGGTGGAATGGAGACGCGCGAATTAATTCTTCTCCATATGCACGAATGAATTTGTGTATATGGAGAAGATTAAAATAAAGAAACGAACTTTATTTGAAGAGGTGGTTTTGCGTCTGTTTTCCTACTTCCGCGCGACGTAGATGCATTCGTCGCGGAGCAGGCCCCACTTCACTTCCTCATCCGGCGAACGGCGATAGGGCTCCACCTTGAAGCCCGCCTCTGCCAGCTTCTGCTGGAAGTCGCGACCGTAGAAGCGCTTGTGGTCCGTGCCGCCGAAATGCACGAAGCGCAGATCGGGATCGGTGATCTGCGGGTTCTCATAGGTCTTGTCGCGCGACAGGTTGATCGGCACGGAGAAGAAGCCGTAGCCACCGGGCTTCAGCACCCGGTACATCTCTTCCATCGCCTTGCGGTCGTCGTCGATATGCTCGAACACGTGGTGCGCGATCACCACGTCGAAATAATTGTCGGGCCGGTCGATCCTGGTGATGTCGAGGCGGAACTTGGCGATGGGCGCATAAAGGTCGGCGGGCTCATAGCCCTCATTGTCCTTCATCAGCTTCATCAGCCATTTCTCGGGGCCGAAATGAAGGATCTTCTTGTCCGACAGGTCGATACCGTGATCCTGAATATAGAGCCACATCAGCCGGTGCCGCTCGCGCGAGCCGCAATTGGGGCAGCGCGTATCCCAGCGCGACGGGCGCCCGACACTCACAAAGGTGCCGTGATAGCCGCAGATCGGGCAGCTGCGGGCGATCTTCTTGCGCGAGAACTGGCCGCGATCCTTCCACCAGGCCTGCACCAGACGGCTGAAGATCTTGCGCTTGTCGAGCGACGGATGAGGAAGCTGGCCTTGCTGTGACACGGGTGCTGAAACCTGAACAATGGAGCGGGCCGCCCCGAAACCGGCCGGGGCGAATTCGCGCCCAGTGTTGGGATCGGCGTCTCCTTGTCAAGCAAACCGTTGATTGTACAAAAAAGCGATGAGGCCCGGAGAGCGGTCCGGGACCTCACCGCATTTTCGGTCTGTGGAAGCAGTCAGCCGTTTTCGCTCTTCCGGTCGGTATCCGGGATCACATACATGTCGCGGATCGACTGATCCATCGCTGTGGCGCCCTTCACCGGATTGCCGTTATCGCAGGCCTTTTTCCCGGCCTGGAATTCCGACTGGGCATCTTTCCAGTAGGGCAGCCCCTTCTTGGTGGGCTCCAGAAAGTTGAACTGTTTCGTCAGGGTCGTGCAGGCATCCTGCGCGTCGCCCTTGGACATGTTGGCATTCACGGCCGCATGCGCGGAAACCGCAAAACCGGACGCAATGGCCAGGCTCATCGCCGAGGCGGTGAGGACGGCTCTTGTTCGGTCAAGCATCTGATCCTCTCCCATTCGTCCTGCGCGGGCCCCCCGGCTAAAGTCCCGCTTGATTGAAATGTGCGCCGGCGGGCAGTCCCGGGAGCGGGGGGATGAGAGACCGCCTCTATCGCCGGCGCGTTATGGATATGATCCCGGGGCTTGGCGGAAACCCGACGATTCCATGGCAAAAATACGGCGCGCCATGAAAAAACATTAATAATTACAACGGGTTAACGGCTCGGACATCTTCAGCCATCGACCCGCCTAGGGCCAGGCCCCCTTCCCTACGCAAAGAATTCCGGCGGGCGGGGATGGCGGGCGCCGCCCTCTGACGCCATTTCCTGAATGACATGTTATGGTGCAGTTGCGTTCGGACCGGGTGCTGCGGCACTTCGCGCCGACACAAATTTCAGGACGATGGGAGTTTTCATGGGCCGTACAATGCCCAGCCTGCTTGAGATCGCCGATCCCGATCAGATCCGGGCCGATCTCGAAGCGGTCTATCGCGAGCACAAGGGAAACGATACGGCGCTTCAGCGCGGTGTCGTGGAGGTGCTGAAGCGCAACCTGCATGAAGGCCGCGCCAAGGCGCGCGAGCGGCTGGAGCAGGGCGCCCATCGCGGCCGGGCCTGTGCGGAATCGATCTGCTATCTCGAAGATGTCCTCATCAAGGAGCTTTACGACTTCGCCACGGCCTATGTCTTCCCGGCCAACAATCCGAGCGAGGCCGAACGGCTTGCCGTGGCGGCGGTGGGCGGCTATGGCCGCGGCCTGCTGGCGCCGGGCTCCGACATCGATCTCCTTTTCCTGCTGCCCTACAAGCAGACGCCCTGGGGCGAGAGCGTGGTCGAGTACATGCTCTACGTGCTCTGGGATCTCGGCCAGAAGGTCGGCCATGCCACGCGCTCGATCGCGGATTGCATCAGGCTCGGCCGCGAGGATTTCACCATCCGGACCGCCCTCCTGGAAGCCCGCTTCATTCACGGCGACAGGGCTTTGTTCGACGAGCTGGAAGAACGCTTCGGCGAGGAAGTGGTGAAGGGCACGGGCAACGAGTTCGTGGATGCCAAACTTGCCGAGCGCGACGAACGCCACCGGCGTAGCGGCGAGAGCCGCTATCTCGTCGAGCCCAATGTGAAGGAAGGCAAGGGGGGCCTGCGCGACCTCAACACGCTTTTCTGGATCGGCAAATATGTCTACCGCGTGAAGCAGCCCTCCGACCTCGTCAAGGCGGGCGTTTTCACGAAGGAGGAATACCAGACCTTTCGCCGCGCCGAAGATTTCCTATGGGCGGTACGCTGCGAGCTGCATTTTCTCACCGGCCGCGCGGAAGAGCGCATCACCTTCGATATCCAGACCGCCATGGCCGAGCATCTCGGCTACCAGCCTCATCGCGGCCTAAAGGCGGTCGAGCGCTTCATGAAGCACTACTTCCTCGTCGCAAAGGATGTGGGCGATCTGACGCGTATCTTCTGCGCCGTGCTGGAAGAGCAGGAACGCAAGAAGCAGCCGTCCATCGGCCGCTTCATGCAGGCCCTGCGGCGCAAGAAGGCGATCGAGGACTTCACCGTGGAAGCGGGGCGCCTGACGGTTTCGGGCAGCGAGGTTTTCGAGAAGGATCCGGTGAACCTGATCCGCATCTTCAAACTTGCCGACGAGCACGGCCTCGACATTCATCCCGATGCGCTGAAACTCATCACGCGCTCGCTGAAGCTGATCGATGCAAAGCTGCGCAAGGACGAAAAGGCCAACAGCCTCTTCCTCAAGATCGCCGCCTCGCGGAAAAATCCGGAAGGCACGCTGCGCCTGATGAACGAGGCGGGCGTGCTGGGCCGCTTCGTTACGGATTTCGGCCGCATCGTCGCGCTGATGCAGTTCAACATGTATCACCACTACACGGCGGACGAGCATCTGCTGCGCGCCATCGGCATTCTGTCGGAAATCGAAAAGGGCGAGCACCCCGAAGACACGCCCCTTGCGACGGAACTCATGTCCAAGGTGAAGAGCCGCAACGCGCTCTATATCGCCATGTTCCTGCACGACATTGCGAAGGGCCGCCCGGAAGATCATTCGGATGCGGGCGCCGCGATCGCACGCAAGCTCTGTCCGCGTCTCGGCATGGGCCCCGGCGAAACGGAAACGGTCGCCTGGCTCGTGCAGAACCATCTCGTCATGTCCGATGTTGCGCAGAAGCGCGACATCGCCGACCCGCGCACGGTGAAGGATTTCGCCGGCGAAGTGCAGAGCCCGGAACGTCTGCGCATGCTCTATGTTCTCACCGTCGCCGATATCAAGGCGGTGGGCCCCGGCGTGTGGAACGGCTGGAAGGGACAGCTTCTCCGCCAGCTCTACTTCGAAACCGCCTCCGTGCTTCAGGGCGGCGACAGCGCGGTCAATCGCGAGGGACGCATCAACGCGGCGCGCGAGGCGCTGGCCGAGCGCCTGTCGGACTGGAGCGAGGCGTCCCGCAAGCGCTATCTCAAGCGCCATTCCGAACAATACTGGCTCGCCATGGATACCGATACGCATGAACGCCATGCGCGGATGATCGAGGCGGGCAAGGACGATCCGCTCATCATCGCCACCGAAACCGATCCGATGCGCGACGTGACGCTGGTCACGCTCTACACGCAGGACCATCCGGGTCTCTTTTCGCGCTTTGCGGGTGCCTGCGCGATCCTCGGCATGAGCATCGTGGACTCCAAGATTTTCACGACGCGGGACGGCATGGCCCTCGACATGATCTGGGTGCAGGAACAGGACGGCGGCGCCGTGCGCGAGGAACGCCGCCGGACCCGTCTGAAAGAGACCATCCATCAGGTGCTGGCCGGCGAGATGCTGCCGCCCGACGAGATCGAGCAGCGCTTCCGCCGCCGCCGCCGTGCCGACGCCTTTTCGGTCGCGCCGCAGGTCTTCATCGATAACGATCTGTCGGACGATTACACCGTGATCGAGGTGAACGGGCTCGACCGGCCCGGCCTCGTTCATGCCATCACGCGGGCCCTGTTCCATCTGGGCCTCACCATCGGCTCCGCGCATATCACCACCTTTGGCGAGCGCGCGGTGGACGTCTTCTATGTGAAGGACGTGATCGGCCACAAGGTGACCAACGCCAACAAGAAGAAGGCGGTCGAACGCCATCTGCTCGAGGCGCTGGCCGACCCGGTCAAGAAGGCGCGCCCGCAAAAACCCCGCAAGCGCGAGGATGTGGCGGCTGCTGAATAAGCGGCCCTCTTTCTGCCGCGAAAACCGGTCTATGCTGCCCGCATGAGCCCCGCCCTGAAGAGATTCGTCCCATGAGCCTCGTCCGCTCCGCCGCCACGGTTGGCGGGACCACCATGGTGAGCCGTGTGCTCGGCTTCATCCGCGACGCCATGATCCTGGCTTATCTCGGCACCGGCCCGGTCTACGAGGCCTATGTCGTCGCCTTCCGCCTGCCCAACCTGTTCCGCCGCTTCTTCGCCGAGGGGGCATTCAACGTCGCATTCGTGCCGATG
>CAYSVF010000068.1:0-9464 GCA_964434415.1 uncultured Parvibaculum sp. | reverse complement strand
GGCCATCGAAGCGGACGGGCTGACGCGGCGCTTCGGCAATTTCGTGGCGGTGGACGATGTGAGCTTCCGCATCGCACCCGGCGAGATTTTCGGCTTCCTCGGCTCCAATGGCTGCGGCAAGACCACCACCATGAAAATGCTGACGGGATTGCTGCCCGCCAGCGAGGGCGTGGCCAAGCTCTTCGGCAAACCGCTCGACGCCCGCGACATGGCGACGAGACGGCGCGTCGGCTACATGTCGCAATCCTTCTCGCTCTATAGCGAACTGACCGTGCGGCAGAACCTCGAACTGCATGCGCATATTTTCGAGCTGCCATATGACGGCATCGAGCCGCGCGTCCTCGACATGCTGAAAAGCTTCGAGCTGGAGGAAGTGGAGCACAGCCGCCCGGACGATTTACCGCTGGGCATCAAGCAGCGCCTGCAACTGGCCGTCGCGGTGATCCACAAACCGGAAGTCCTGATTCTCGACGAGCCCACATCGGGCGTCGATCCGATCGCCCGGGACCAGTTCTGGCAGTACCTTCTGGACCTGTCGCGCAATGACGGCGTCACGATCTTCATTTCCACCCATTTCATGAACGAGGCGGAACGCTGCGATCGCGTCTCGCTGATGCATGCGGGCCGCGTCCTCGCCGTCGGCGCCCCCCGCGAACTGGCCGAAAGCAGCGGCGGAGGCTCTCTGGAGGAGGCATTCGTCGAATATCTCGAAAAGGCGGCGGCGCCCTCCCAGATAACCGACGGCGTTATCGGACAGGCCTCGCCCGAACCGGAACAGGACGGCCGCCGGAGAGCCGGAGCGCGCCGGTTCAGCCTGCAGCGCCTATGGGCCTATACGCGCCGCGAAGCGATGGAGCTTTTGCGCGACCCCATCCGCCTGACCTTCGCTCTCGCGGGGCCCGTCATCCTTCTGCTCGCCTTCGGCTATGGCATCACATTCGATGTCGAGGATTTGCCCTATGCGGTTTTCGACCAGGACCAATCGCTCGAAAGCCGGACCCTTATCGAGGGGTTCGAAGGGTCCCGATATTTCGACGAGACGAAGCCCGCCCATTCGGAAGCCGAACTGATCCAGCGGCTGAAGAGCGGCGAGATCGTGATCGGCGTGGAAATCCCATCGGATGTCGGCCGCGATCTGCTCGGCGGACATCGCCCCGAAATCAATCTGCTCGTCGACGCGGCATCGCCTTTTCGCGGCGAGACCGCCGCGGGATATGTAAGCGGCATCGCGCAGCAATATCTCGCGGAACGATATCCGGGGCTTGCAGCCAATATTTTCTCGGTCGAAACGCGGATGCGCTACAATCAGGCCTTCAAGAGCGTCTACGCCATCGTTCCAAGCGTCTTCACGCTGATTCTGACGATGATCCCCGCCATGATGACCGCCGTCGGCGTCGTGCGGGAAAAGGAATACGGCTCCATCGCCAATTTCCGGTCGACGCCCGTTACCCGGCTGGAGTTTCTGCTGGGCAAACAGGGGCCCTATATCGTCCTCGCCTATGTCAATTTCCTGACGCTTCTCGCAATGGCGATCTTCATCTTCGGGGTGCCGGTCAAGGGCTCGTTGCCCGCATTGTTGCTCGGATCGCTCCTCTATGTGGCCTGCACCACCGGGTTCGGCGTGCTCGTTTCCTCCTTCACCAATACGCAGGTGGCGGCCATGTTCGGAGCAGCCATCATCTCGATCATTCCCGCGGTCAATTTCTCGGGCCTTCTCGTTCCCGTCTCCTCTCTTTCCGGCGCGGGACAGGTCATCGGCCTGTCCTTTCCCTCCGGCTGGTATCAGCCCATCTCCGTCGGCACGATGACCAAGGGCCTCCACCTTGCGGATCTCTGGCCATCCTTCGGGATGCTGGTCCTGTTCTCGCTGGCTTACCTGTTCGTCGCGCGTATCGCGCTCAGAAAGCAGGAGCGGTGACATGATGCATTTCATCCGGAACGTCTGGCGCCTCGGCGTGAAGGAGCTGCGCTCGTTCCTCGCCGATCCGATCCTGCTGGTTCTCGTCATCTACATCTTCACCATCGCGGTCTATTCGGTGGCCACGGGGGCCAAGACCGAAGTGGTCAACGCGGCCATCGCGGTTGTCGACGAGGACCACAGCCCCCTGTCGCGCGAGATCGCCGCCGCGCTCCTGCCGCCCTATTTCCAGCAGGCCCGCCAGATCGGTACGGAAGAAGCCATCGCCGGCATGAACAAGAACGAGTTCGTCTTCCTGATCGATATTCCACCGAATTTCGAACGCGACCTGCTGCGCGGCGAGAAGCCCTCCATTCAGGTCAGCGCGGATGCGACCGCCATGTCGCTGGCCGGCATCGGGGTCAACTACGTGTCCTCGATCATCTCCCAGGAAATCTCGACCGCGCTGAGGGAGCATGGCGTATCGAGCAAGCAGCCCATCAATCTCGTCTCCCGATACCTCTTCAATCCGAATGCCGAGTCGCTGCGCTACACCTCCGTCATGCAGGTGATCAACAATGTCTCCATGCTGGCGATCATCCTGGCCGGCGCGGCGCTGATTCGCGAACGCGAACGCGGCACCGTCGAACATCTCCTCGTCATGCCGGTGAGCGCCGCGGAGATCATGGTCGCCAAGATCTGGGCGAACGGCCTGGTGATTTTGATAGGCGCTCTCATCTCCCTCGTTCTGGTCGTGCAAACGATACTGGGAATACCGATCGCAGGCTCGCTGACGCTTTTCGCCGTGGGCATAGCGGTCTATCTGACGGCTGCGACGGGATTGGGGATCATGCTGGCCACATTCGCGTCCACCATGCCGCAATTCGCCCTGCTGGCCATTCCGGTGCTCATCATTTTCGAGCTTCTGTCGGGCAGCGCGACGCCGATGGAGAGCATGCCGGTCTGGTTGCAGAACGTCATGCAGCTCTCGCCATCGACCCATTTCGTGTCTTATGCGCAGGCGATTCTCTATCGCGGGGCGGGCCTTTCCATCGTCTGGCCCAAACTGGTCATGATGGGAGCCATTAGCGTGGCGTTTTTCGTGATCGCGCTGGCCCGGTTCCGAAAGGCGCTGCTGAACGGCTAATCCGTCCCCGGGTGAGACAACTTCAAACCGGGTAAGTACGTAATTGTCCGAATGCGACATTTCGCAGCGCGGCAAGCTGGTCTGTTCTTGCCTTTCCCACAATCATGTTATGGACTTGTTCAGCTGGCGATGCGGGGCGTAGGCAACACCACTCATCCGCCAGAGGGGAATTCAGCACATTCGTCCGGGGCAACCCGGATTTTGAGGCACAGCTTAAAAGGAGATCGTCACATGGCGGTTTCGAGTGAACCGAGGGACCACATCCCCGGCACCATGACAGCCGCGTCCTACGCGGTTATCGGGGCGCTGATCGTGGGGGCGCTTTGGAGCGTCGTCACGGCGGCAAAGGCAACAGACTGGCAGATGGCCGCCCATGCATGGGTTTTCGCCTTCGCCTTCATCGCTGGCATCTTTCTGATCGGCCAGCGTCATTTCAACGCTCTTGAGAACGGTTCGCCCGACGAGGCCCGTCGCTACAATGACGGCGTCGTCAAGGCAGGCGTCATCGCGACGCTGTTCTGGGGTATCGCAGGCTTCCTAGTGGGTGTCGTCATCGCCTTCCAGCTCGCCTTTCCGGTGCTGAACTTCGACACCTCCTTCATCAATTTCGGGCGCCTGCGTCCGCTGCACACCTCGGCGGTGATCTTCGCCTTCGGCGGTAACGCGCTGATCGCGACCTCCTTCTATGCCGTGCAGCGCACCTGCCGCACGCGGCTGGCGGGCGACATCGCGCCCTGGTTCGTGTTCTGGGGCTATCAGCTCTTCATCGTGATCGCCGCCACCGGCTATCTGATGGGCGTCACCCAGAGCCGCGAATATGCCGAACCGGAATGGTATGCCGATATCTGGCTCACCATCGTCTGGGTCGTGTACCTGCTGGTGTTCCTGGTCACGCTGTCCAAGCGCAAGGAACCCCACATCTATGTGGCCAACTGGTTCTATCTCGCCTTCATCGTCACCATCGCGATGCTGCATCTGGGCAACAACCTGGCGATCCCGGAGAGCGTTTTCTCCTCCAAGAGCTACGCCATGTTCGCCGGCGTGCAGGACGCGCTGATCCAGTGGTGGTACGGCCATAACGCGGTGGGCTTCTTCCTGACCGCGGGCTTCCTTGGCATGATGTACTACTTCGTGCCCAAGCGCGCTGAGCGGCCGGTCTATTCCTACCGCCTGTCGATCATCCATTTCTGGTCGCTGATCTTCATCTACATCTGGGCCGGCCCCCACCATCTGCACTTCACGGCGCTGCCGGACTGGGCGCAGACGCTGGGCATGACCTTCTCGATCATGCTGTGGATGCCGAGCTGGGGTGGCATGATCAACGGCCTGATGACGCTTTCGGGCGCTTGGGACAAGCTCAGGACCGATCCCGTCATCCGTATGCTGGTCGTTTCCGTCGCCTTCTACGGCATGTCCACCTTCGAAGGTCCGGTCATGTCGATCAAGGCGGTGAACTCGCTCTCCCATTACACCGACTGGACCATCGGCCATGTGCATTCCGGTGCGCTGGGCTGGGTGGGCTTCGTGTCCTTCGGCGCGGTCTACTGCCTCGTGCCGTGGCTGTGGAAGCGTGAGCGGCTGTATTCGCTGGCGCTGGTCAGCTGGCACTTCTGGATCGCCACCATCGGCATCGTGCTCTACATCACCGCGATGTGGGTGTCGGGTATCCTGCAGGGCCTGATGTGGCGCGCTTACGACGCTCAGGGCTTCCTCGAATATTCCTTCGTGGAAACGGTCGACGCCATGCATCCCTTCTATGTCATCCGTGCGCTGGGCGGCGTGCTCTTCCTCACGGGTGCGCTGATCATGGTCTATAATTGCTGGATGACCATACGGGGACGCGAACGTGCAGGCGAAGCATCGCAGCACCCCGCCATCGCTTCCGGCCTCAACGCTGCGCCCGCTGCGCAGCCCGCCGAGTAAGGGAGGTCATACATCATGGCAAACAACACTTTCTCTCACGAACGGGTCGAAAAGAACTCGATCCTTCTGCTGGTCCTGATCCTGATCGCGGTTGCCATTGGCGGCCTCGTCGAGATCGTGCCGACCTTCCTGATCAAAAGCACCATCGAGGATGTGGACGGCGTTCGCCCCTACTCGCCGCTGGAGCTGGAAGGCCGCAACATCTACATCCGCGAGGGCTGCTATCTCTGTCACAGCCAGATGATCCGCTCGCTGCGTGCGGAGGTGGAACGCTACGGTCACTACTCGCTGGCGGCCGAAAGCAAATACGACCACCCCTTCCAGTGGGGATCGAAGCGGACGGGGCCCGACCTTGCCCGTATCGGCGGCAAATATTCCGACGAATGGCACAAGCTCCACATGCACGATCCGCGCTCCGTGGTGCCGGAATCGGTCATGCCGGGCTACCCCTTCCTTGCGCAGACGCCTCTCAAATACGACCAGATTCAGAACGATCTGAAGGCTCTTCGCATGACGGGCGTGCCCTATTCGGATGAGGACATCGCCGATGCCAAGGCCGATCTGGAGGCTCAGGCAACGCCGGACGCCGACACGGAAGGGCTGATGCAGCGCTATCCCAAAGCGGTCGCCCGCGACTTCGACGGCAATCCGGAGATGATTTCGGAACTGGACGCCCTCGTCGCCTATCTGCAGATGCTCGGCACGCTGGTGGACTTCAATGCCTATGAGAATGCCGATTTCAAGCAATAGCCCCCGATCATCGGGAACAACGTCATCACAGGACGACCGGAGACGTAGAACATGACAGGTCAGGAAGCATACGATTTCTCGAGGACATGGCTCGCCACAGGCGGTCTGGTGTTCTTCTTCGTGCTCTTTCTCGGCATCGTTGCCTACGCGCTCTGGCCGTCCAACAAGAGGACATTCGACCGCATGGCCAGCCTGCCTATGCAGGATGACGACACGCCCGATGGCGCGGATGCGGCCGTACACAAGGACGAGACGGAGTCCGAAAAATGAGCGAAAAGCACAAGGACGAGATCACGGGCGTCGAGACCACCGGCCATAGCTGGGATGGGATCCGGGAACTGAACAACCCGCTTCCCAAATGGTGGCTCTACACCTTCTACGCCTGCTGCCTCTGGGCGGTCGGCTACTGGGTCGTCATGCCCGCCTGGCCGATCATCTGGAACGGTCAGTGGACCTACACCGAAGGCGTGATCGGGTATAGCGATCGCGGCAGCGTCGCCAACGAACTCGCCGCCGTGGCGGCGGGCCGCTCGGAAGTGATGCAGGAGATAGCCAAGGCCCCGCTCGCCGAGCTGGCGCAGAACCCCAAGCTCAGCGAAGTGGCGCTGGCCGCCGGTAAAGCCGCTTTCGGCGACAATTGCGCCCCCTGCCACGGCTCCGGCGCGGCGGGCGGCCAGGGCTTCCCCAACCTCAATGACGACGACTGGCTCTGGGGCGGCACGCTGGACGATATCCACACCACCCTGCTTCACGGCATCCGCTGGGAAGGGGACGAGGATACCCGTCTGAACACCATGATGGCCTTTGGCGATCTGGGCATGCTGGACAAGCAGCAGATCAACGACGTCGCCGAATATGTGCTGGAGATTTCCGGCCAGAAATACGACGCCGAGGCCGCAGCGAAGGGCGCGGAGGTTTTCGCCCAGAACTGCGTCGCCTGTCATGGTGATAACGGTAAGGGCAACCAGCAGCTCGGGGCGCCCAATCTGACCGACGCGATCTGGCTCTATGGCGGCGACAAGGCCACCATCGAACAAACCGTGTCAAAGGGACGCAGCGGCGTCATGCCAGCTTGGGGCGGACGCCTCGACGAAGGCACTATCAAGTCGCTGACGCTCTATGTGCATTCGCTGGGCGGCGGTGAGTAACACCCGCCTCACCAGCGCAAGCGAGAGATCAGCCCGGCCTGCGAAAGCAGCGCCGGGCTCTTCTTTGACCGATGCGTTTTGACCGAGGTCATGGAGCATTCGCGGTCAGCCCGTTACAGTTCAGATACCTCAGAGTTTGGCAGAAGCAGATGTCCGAAACCTTGTCCCCGGAAAATAGTGGTGTGAACAGCGGTCTCGATGCCCTGGTCGCGGAAGCCTCCGCCAATGCTGGCGGCGGAGAAGAGGCGGTGACCCCGGTCAACGCCCAGAAGAACCGCCCCCTCTACCAGTCGCGCCAGAAGGTTTACCCCAAGCTCGTCCACGGCAATTTCAGGAAGCTGAAATGGATCGTGATGGCGCTCACGCTTGGCGTCTATTACACGCTGCCCTGGATACGCTGGGAACGCGCGCCGGGCCTGCCCGACCAGGCCGTGCTGCTCGACTTCCCCGCGCGGCGCTTCTACTTCTTCTTCCTCGAGATCTGGCCGCAGGAATTCTACTACATCACCGGCCTTCTCATCCTCGCCGCCCTCGGCCTCTTCCTCATCACTTCCGTCGCCGGGCGTGTCTGGTGCGGCTACACCTGCCCGCAAACGGTCTGGACCGATCTCTTCATCCATATCGAACGCTTCTGGGAAGGCGACCGCTCCGCCCGTATCCGGCGCGACAAGCAGAAGTTCAAGCCCGCCAACCTGGCCCGCAAGCTCGGCAAACATCTGAGTTGGATGCTGGTTGCCGTCGCAACGGGCGGCGCCTTCGTCTTCTATTTCGACGATGCGCCCACGCTCGCGCAGCAATTCCTGCATTTCGACGCCGCGCCGGTCGCCTACACCTTCGTCGCGCTCTTTGCCTTCACCACCTATCTGCTGGGCGGCCTCGCGCGCGAGCAGGTCTGCATCTATATGTGCCCCTGGCCGCGCATTCAGGGCGCCATGTTCGACGAGGAATCCCTGCTGGTCTCCTACGAGGTCGACCGCGGCGAACCGCGCGGTCCCCACAAGAAGGGTGCGAGCTGGGACGGCCGCGGCGACTGCATCGATTGCGGACAATGTGTGGCCGCCTGTCCCATGGGCATCGACATTCGCGACGGCATGCAGCTGGAGTGCATTCAGTGCGCGCTCTGCATCGACGCCTGTAACGAGATCATGGATCGCGTCGAGCGGCCCCGCGGCCTCATCGGCTACGACACCATCCAGAACATGGAACGCCGCAAGAACGGCGAAAAGCCGCGTTTCCGCATCATACGCCCGCGCACCATCCTCTATACGGCGGTCTGGGCGCTGGTCGGCGTCATCATGCTTGTCGCGCTCCTCAACCGGGACACGCAGACCATCAGCGTGCTGGCCGACAGAAACCCGCTCTTCGTGCAGCTTTCCGACGGCTCGATCCGCAACGGTTTCGAGGTTAAGATCATCAACAAGGAGCACAAGCCGCAGACCTTCGATGTGAGCCTCGACGGCCTGAAGGGCGCCGTCTTGCTGCGCGGCGGCGCAACGGACGCCGACGATACCGAAGTCGACGTCGCCCCGGACGACCTGGCCTCCGCCAAGTTCTTCGTGGCGCTGCCGGCCGACCGCCTTAGCGAACTCAAATCCGGCGAAGCCGCCTTCACCTTCAAGGCGACCAATCTGGAGACGGGCGAAGTGTCGGCCAAGGAAGTGAACTTCAAGGGACCGGAGAAATGAGCAACGCGGAACGAATGGAAAAGCCCGGCTTCTTCGGCCGCATGACCGGCTGGCACGTCCTCGGCTTCTTCCTGCTTTTCTTCGGCATCGTTTTCGGCGCCAACGGCTATATGGCCTATTGGGCGATCTCGACCTTCTCCGGCATCGAAATCGACGATGCCTATCAGAAGGGCCGCGCCTATAACCACAATCTGGCGGCCATGGAGGCCCAGCGGAAGCTCGGCTGGACCGCCGACATCGAGGAACAGCTCGTCCTCGGCGCAGGCAACAAGACCCATCTCCAGGTCCGCTTCGCCGATGCCGGGGGCACGCCATTGACCGGGCTCCGCGTCAACGGCACCTTCTGGCGGCCCGTGGCGAAGGGCGGCGACCGCACGCTTACCCTCGTTCAGACCGCACCCGGTCTCTACGAAGGCAACACGGATCTGCAATGGACGGGGAACTGGCTGGTGCGCATTTCAGCCGAAGGGCCCAGTGGCGAAAAATTCGTACAGGAAAAGCGCGTCCTGATCGGCCGCTGAACGGATATCGGCGGCCCCGCCTCGGGAAAGGGGCAACCAGTTGAACGAGACAGCAGCAAGCGAGGCCGGCAGCGGCCAGGGAACCGAGAGGGAAAAGGCGGCCGGACCGAAAGCCGGGCGGGTCGACCCGTCTCTCTTCGTGCGCAAGACACCCGAAGGTCTCGCCCAGATCGACCTCATCGTGCAGGACATGCATTGCGCCGGCTGCCTCAGAAAGGTCGAACGGGGCCTGAACGAATTGCCGGGCGTGGAATATGCCCGCGCCAACCTCTCGACCAAGCGCGTCGCCGTCCGCTGGCAGCCCGCACAGCTAAAACCCGCCGACATCGTGGAAAAGCTCGCCGATACGGGCTTCGAGGCCGTTCCCTTCGACCCGAAGCTCCTGAGCGCGCT
>CAYSVF010000067.1:8764-9565 GCA_964434415.1 uncultured Parvibaculum sp. | reverse complement strand
GACATGGAAACCTCCTGGCTGACGCCTCCGGCAAGAGTCGGAAAAATTCGGCGCAATACCATAGCAAGCCGTGTCTCGCGGCGAAACACCGGGCGCTCCTGCGGCCCTACATAATTTCCGCGGGCGGCAGGTACATGGAATTCGTATGTAATGGCCCGTGAAATATTTGTCACAGTGCGGAAGAAATGTGCCGCCGAGCTTCCAAATCGCGTGGGGAGTGTGTATTCGTATGAATATGCAATCGCCAGTATGGTTGCAGCGCAGCGTTTTTGAACGTGTCACACACCGAACAAAGAAGGGAGCGGCAGATGGAATACGCAGACATATGCATTGAACCGATCATGCTCCCGGGCGCGCGCTGAGCTTTCCGCTCCGCCCGGGTTTCTACCGGGCGTTTCTACCCGCGATTTTCCATCATATCTGCCGCCCTTTCCGGCCGCGAATATCGAAGATCGCTCTCTAATCCTCTCCCGGTATTGCCGATACGCGCGGCCTTGCGTCGCCGGCCCCGATTCCATCTTCAAAAGGAGACCGCCCGGTAGCCGTCCGGCGGTCGAACGATATGACCATTCAAATGAACGCAACCCCCGACACGGGCAAAGGGGTCGGGGCCCTCCGGATCGCACGCTTTCTCTGGTCCTATTGGCGCCGTTTTCCGCTGGTTGCGCTGACCACGCTGGGCCTGATGCTGGCCTCCATCGTCTTCGACGTCCTGTTCCCCATCGTCTCGGGCCGGCTGGTCGATGCGGTGGCGAAGGCCGGCTTCCCGCCCGCCGCGTCCGAGACGATGGCGGCATGGAT
>CAYSVF010000067.1:4932-8754 GCA_964434415.1 uncultured Parvibaculum sp. | reverse complement strand
GGCGCGGCCTCGCTGCTCGTCGTGGGGGCGTGGCTCGCGCTCGCCCTGTTCGTCGGCCAGACGGTCGGGTTTCAGATTACCCGTCGGACCTCCATGGTCTTCTGGGGCATGCTTGCGACGCGTGTCATGCGCGCCATCGTCGACGAGGCGTTCCACCGCGTGCAGCGCTACAGCACGGACTGGCATTCCAGCAATTTCGCGGGCGCCACCGTCCGCAAGATCACGCGCGGCATGTGGGCTTACGATGCACTGGCCGATACGCTCTTCATGGGCTTCCTGCCGACCGTCCTCGTCATGGTCGGTATCACGCTGAGCCTCATGTTCTATTGGCCGCTGGTGGGGCTTTACGTGCTGGCCGGCACGCTGGCCTATGTGCTCGTCACCATCCTGCTGTTGAGGCGCTTCGTCGCGCCGCGCAACCGGCTGAGCGTGGCCGCGGACTCCGCCGTGGGCGGCGCCATTGCCGATGCCATCACCTGTAACACGGTGGTGAAGTCCTTCGGGACGGAGCCCCGCGAGGACAACAGGCTCGGCGCCCTCTCTCACGACTGGTCGCTCAAGGCCATGTATGCCTGGCGCACCATGGATTACGTGATGATGGCGCAGATGGGCGTGCTCGTCCTGCTCCAGCTCGGCCTGCTGGGCCTCGTCATCCGCTATTGGACGGCCGGCGAGGCGACGCCGGGCGATGTCGCCTATGCGATGACGAGCTATCTCCTGATCTCCGGCTATATGCGCGATGTAGGCTTCCATGTGCAGAACCTCCAGCGCGCGGCCAACGAGATCGAGGATGTGATCCGCTTTGCCGAGAACGAACCGGCCGAGCCCGCCGGGCCCGCCGGGCCCCATGCCGTGCCTCTTGCGGTGCGGGGCGGGGATATCCGCTTCGATCATGTCTCCTTCGCCTATCCGAACGGCAAGGGCGCGGTCTATCGCGGTCTCGAAGCGCATGTGAAACCCGGCGAGAAGGTGGCGCTGGTCGGACGGTCCGGCAGCGGCAAGACGACCTTCGTCAAGCTGATGCAGCGGCTCTACGATCTCGATGGCGGCCATATCCTGATCGATGGACAGGACATCGCGCATGTAACCCGCGAGAGCCTGCGCCGCTCGATCGCGCTCGTCCCGCAGGAGCCTATGCTCTTCCACCGCTCGCTGGCCGAGAACATCGCCTATGCGAAGCCCGATGCCACCGCCGCCGAAATCGAGGAGGCGGCGCGGCTTGCCAATGCCGACGAGTTCATCGCGAAGATGCCTCTGGGATATGACACGCTGGTGGGCGAGCGGGGGGTGAAGCTCTCCGGCGGCGAGCGTCAGCGCATCGCCATCGCGCGCGCCTTCCTCGCCGATGCGCCGATCCTGGTGCTGGACGAGGCGACGTCGAGCCTCGACAGCGAAACGGAGGAGCTGATCCAGGACGCCATGGACCGGCTGATGGAAGGCCGCACCACCATCGTGGTCGCGCACCGCTTCTCCACCATCCGCCGCATGGACCGCATCCTCGTCTTCGAGGAGGGCCGGATCGTGGAAGAGGGCAGCCATGCGGAGCTGATGGCGAAAAAGGGCGGGCGGTTCCGCGCGCTCCACGCCGTCCAGCTCGCCGGCATCCGCGACGCCGTGCCCGAAAGGGCGGGCGGTGCATGAGGTAAAATTGAAGGGGCCGCCGATCTTTCCGGTTGATGAACTTGTGTGTTCTTTTCTCCCGCCCGGAAATCGGTCTAGGCTTGTTGCGAGTGCGAAGGCGGCCCCGTCCCCTTCCATAACCCATTCGAGTTTCAGGTAGACCATGACCGATAGCCCGGCGAAGCCGCTTTGGACCCCCTCTCCCGACAGCGTGGCTGCGAGCAATATGCGCGCCTTCATGGATCGCCTCGAGGAGCGTCACACCGTCCATCTGGCGGAATACGGGCCCTTGCACGACTGGTCGGTGCAGAATATCGCCACCTTCTGGAACGAGATCTGGGATTTCGGCGGCGTCATCGGCGAAAAGGGCGAGGCGGTGCTGGAGCAGGGCGAGCTCATGCCCGGCGCGCGCTTCTTCCCCGATGCGCGGCTGAACTTTGCCGAGAACCTGCTGCGGCGGACGGGCGGCGAGCCTGCCATCCTCTTCAATAATGAAGGCGTGACGCGCGACCCCCTCTCATGGGACGCCCTGCGCGCCGAGGTCGCCCGTTTCGCCGCCGTGCTGAAGGGCTGGGGCGTGGAGCCCGGCGACCGCGTGGCCGCCTTCATGCCGAACTGCCCGGAAACCATTATCGCCATGCTGGCGACGACCTCCATCGGCGCGGTTTTTTCGTCCTGCTCGCCCGATTTCGGCTCGAAAGGCGTGCTGGACCGCTTCGGCCAGATCGAGCCGAAGGTGCTGGTGGCCTGCAACGGCTATCGCTATTCCGGCAAGGAACTGCCGAGCGGCGACAAGCTGGCGGAGATCGTGGCCGGGCTTCCCTCGCTCGAACATACCGTCATCGTGCCCTTCCTCGGCGACGACATTCCCGATCTGCCGAACGTGGAAAGCTGGACGGCGCTTTTGCAGAGCGCCGGCGATCCGGCGCTTGCCTTCACGCGGCTGCCCTTCGGCCATCCGCTCTACATCATGTTTTCCAGCGGCACGACGGGCGTGCCCAAATGCATCGTCCATTCGGCGGGCGGCACGCTTCTCCAGCATCTGAAAGAGCACAAGCTCCATTGCGACATCAAGCCGGGCGAGCGTCTTTTCTACTTCACCACCTGCGGCTGGATGATGTGGAACTGGCTCGTCTCCGGCCTCGCGGCGGAGGCGACGCTCTGCCTGTTCGACGGCTCGCCCTTCGCGCCGGACGAGCGCGTGCTTTTCGACTATATCGATGCGGAAAAGATCAACGTCTTCGGCACATCGGCCAAATTCATCGATGCGGTGAAGAAGTCGGGCCTCAAGCCGCGCGAGACGCATGACCTTTCCTCCATGCGCATGATCCTCTCCACCGGCTCGCCGCTCGTGCCGGAAAGTTTCGATTTCGTCTATCGCGACATCAGCGAGGATGTGGCGCTCTGCTCCATCTCCGGCGGCACCGACATCGTCTCCTGTTTCGTGCTGGGTTCGCCGATCCTTCCCGTCTGGCGCGGCGAGATCCAGTGCAAGGGTCTCGGCATGGCGGTCGATGTCTGGGACGAGGAAGGAAAGCCGCTCGCGCCGGGGCAGGGTGAGGCGAGCAAGGGCGAACTGGTCTGCGTGAAGCCGTTCCCCTCCATGCCCATCGGCTTCTGGAACGATCCGGACGGCGAGAAATATAACGGCGCCTATTTCGCGCGCTTCCCCGGCGTCTGGTGCCATGGCGACTTCGCCGAGATCACCGCGCATGACGGCGTGGTCATTCATGGCCGGTCCGACGCGACGCTCAATCCCGGCGGCGTGCGCATCGGCACGGCGGAAATCTATGCGCAGGTGGAACGCTTGCCGGAAGTGACGGAAGCCATCGCCATCGGTCAGGAATGGGATGGCGATGTCCGCGTCGTGCTCTTCGTGATCCTTGCCGACGGCATCGCGCTGGACGAAGCGCTGGAAAAGAAGATCCGCACCCGCATCCGCGAAGGCGCAAGCCCGCGCCACGTGCCCGCCCGCATCGTGCAGGTGTCGGACATCCCGCGCACCAAATCCGGCAAGATCACCGAACTGGCCGTGCGCGATGTGGTGCACGGCCGCGCGATCAAGAACAAGGAAGCACTGGCAAACCCGGACGCCCTGGACCTTTACAAGGACCTGCCGCAATTGCAGCAGTGAGCCGTCGTGCTTATTGCTTCTTTTTCCGCGTCATGGCCCGGCTTGTCCGGGCCATCCACGTCTTTCTC
>CAYSVF010000067.1:0-4922 GCA_964434415.1 uncultured Parvibaculum sp. | reverse complement strand
GTTTAGGCGTGGATGCCCCGCCTGAAGCGGGGCATGACGGTTTGGCGGGAGCGATTGGGTTTCGTTCCTGAAAAGCCCCGAAGGCTTACGCCGCCCGCGTCACCTCGATCTCGCCCGCCTCCGGCACAGGCTTGCCGTCGAGCCAGGCCGCGATCATGGCATTGACCTTCTCCGGCGCTTCCTGCTGCACCCAGTGCGAGACATCGGGCAGGTAGCGGATCGTGAAATCCGTCACCAGCTTCTCCGTGCCATAGGTGAGTTCCTTGCCGAGCGCGGTGTCTTCCTCGCCCCAGATCATCAGTGTGGGAACGTCCACCACGGGCGGGTCGGTCCATTCCGCCGGTGCGCCGCCGCTGAAATTCGCCCGGTAATAATTCATCATCGCCGTCATTGCGCCGGGAATGAGCGCGTTCTGGCGATAATGGTCCGTCACCTCCGCCGGAAACCGGCTCTTGTCGATCGCCATGCCGGAAAACGCCTCGCCGATGGCGCGTGCCCGGTTGGCGAGCGTCACCTTCTCCGGCAGCCAGGGGATCTGGAAGAAAAGGATGTACCAGGATTTCTTCATCTGCTGCCATGTCCGCGCGCCCTTGATGAAGAGGGCCGGATGCGGAAGGTTCATGACGATGAAGCGTTCGAGCGGCCGCTTCTTCTGCAGCACGAACTGCCAGGCGATGGCGCCGCCCCAGTCATGCGCGACAAGCGTCACCGGCCCGGTCACGCCGCGGGCACGGGCCGCGTCGATCAGCCCCGCCACATCGTCGGTCAGGTGATCGAGCGTATAATTCTCCTTGCCCTCCGGCCGCGAGCTCTGCCCGTAACCGCGCAGATTGGGCGCCCAGGCCGTATATCCGCGCTCGGCAAAAACCGGCAGTTGATGGCGCCAGCTGAACTTGCTTTCGGGAAAACCATGCAGCAGCAGGGCGAGTTTCTCGCCCGTCCCGCACATATCGGTCTCGAAGCGGAGCCCGTTCGCTTCCACGAACGCCGTGTGAATGTCGTTGGTCATGTCCTTCTCCCCGCAGCCGCGCCGTCGCCTGAACAATATTTAACATGGATATCTGCGTTGTCCCCCACGGCGGCGCAAGGGTCGGACGCTGACAAACCCTCCGGGATTGCGTAGAGTTTTGTTACCGTAAGGGGTGGATTGCACAGAATATCGGGGGAGAACATGGCCGCTCAGGTTCGGCATGAACATTGGTCGTCGCGTTTTGCGTTTCTTATGGCGGCGATCGGCAGCGCCGTCGGTCTCGGCAATATCTGGCGCTTTCCCTTCATCACCGGCGAGAATGGCGGCGGCGCCTTCATCCTCATCTATCTGGTGACCACCGCCCTCATCGCGCTGCCCATCCTCATCGCCGAGGTCATGCTGGGCCGCATGGGGCAGCAAAGCCCGATCAACGCCATGCGCGCCGTGGCGCGGAAGGCCGGGCGCAGCAAATTCTGGGTCGTCATCGGTATCGGCTCCACGCTGGGCGCCTTTGTCGTTCTCTCCTACTACTCGGTGATCGGCGGCTGGGCCATCCGTTATTTCCTCTACGCCATCTCCGGCACCTTCTCCGGCATGGACAATACGGCCTCGAAAGACCTGTTCGACGCCTTCACCGCGGATGCCGGTCAGGTCGTGCTCTGGCACACCGTCTTCATCGGGATCAATGTCGGCATCGTCATCTGGGGCCTGCATGCGGGCATTGAAAAGGCAGTGACGATCCTGATGCCGCTTCTCTTCATCCTGCTGGTGGGCATGGCGATCTATTCCTCCACCACGCCCGGCTTCGACAAGGCCGTGACCTTCCTCTTCCATTTCGATTTCAGCAAGGTGACGTCCATCACCTTCCTGACGGCGATCGGGCAGGGTTTCTTCTCCGTCAGCGTCGCGCTGGGCGCGATGATGACCTATGGCGCCTATCTCGATAAGAACGAAAACATTGCGCGCGCGGGCATCATCATCGCGGTCGCCGATACCTTGGTCGCGATTCTCGCGGGCATGGTCATCTTCCCGCTCGTCTTCTCCTACGGGCTGGCGGCCGGTTCCGGTCCCGGCCTCATCTTCGTCACGCTGCCCATCACGCTGGGCAAGCTCGGCACCGGGATCGAGCTTGGGGCGGCCTTCTTCCTCCTGCTCATCGTGGCCGCCGTGACCTCTGCCATTTCTCTGCTGGAGCCGGTCGTCTCCTGGGCGGAGGAAAGCCTGGGCGTGAAGCGCAAGGTTTCCGCCGCGGCGATGGGTGCGGCGGCCTGGTTCGTCGGGCTCGGCAGCGCCTTCTCCTTCAATATCTGGTCGGATTTCCACCCGCTTTCGGGCATCGACATTTTCGCGGACAAGACCATCTTCGACGCGCTGGACCTCACATCGACCAGCCTCGTCATGCCGACGGTCGGCCTGCTCATCGCGCTCTTTGCGGGCTGGGCGCTCAGCGCGGAGACCGCGGCGGAGGCGCTGAACGTCGATCCGAACGCGGCCTGGTTCCGCTGG
Source organism: uncultured Parvibaculum sp. (assembly GCA_964434415.1). GTDB lineage: Bacteria > Pseudomonadota > Alphaproteobacteria > Parvibaculales > Parvibaculaceae > Parvibaculum. The sequence continues at coordinate 2,446 of CAYSVF010000067.1, read as the reverse complement.
TGGCGCTTCCTGATCCGCTATGTCGCCCCGCTGGGCGTGGTCTCGATTTTCGTCGCAAACGGCCTGGCCTGAGGGGGCAGCCTCCCAAATCGCCGGGAAAAGGCGCAAAAGCCGGGCAGGAGCTTGAACGAGGTCTTGTCATCGGCGCGTTGCGGAATTAAGTTCCCGGCCACTCGCGGGAAGCGGCCCTCATTATATAGAGGCCCAGGCTTCCGGGGTTCTGTGCAGCCATAGCTCAGCTGGTTAGAGCGCTAGATTGTGGATCTAGAGGTCCCCCGTTCGAACCGGGGTGGCTGTACCATTTTTCCCCGTTTTCCTCCGAAAACCGAAAGACTGCGCCGGGCCGTCTATGGCCGGTTTGGGGCGTTTTTTGCGTGAAATCTAAATTGTTACAAAAGTAGCAGTCTTGCCCCGTCCCCGGGCTTACATCTGCCTCCGTAACGCCCGCGAGAGCGGCATCAAGGGAGGCAGAAATGAGCTCTTTGGAAGAAGCACGCGAGCTGGTCGCCAATGACGACCGCCGGGATTTCGAATTCGCCGAGCGCGGCTTCATCGCGACCCGCAAGGACCCGGTGATTCCCCGCGACACCGCAGAGGGAAACGCCTACGACCTCACCTCCTATGATTTTCTCGAAGGCGACGCGGCGGAGACGGTGAACCCCAGCCTCTGGCGTCACGCGAAGATCCTGACGAAGCACGGCCTCTTCAAGGTCATGGACCGCATCTATCAGGTGCGCGGCTTCGACGTTTCCACCGTCACCTTCATCGATGCGGGTGAGGGCTGGATCGTGGTGGACCCGCTCACCAGCGTGGAGGCCGCCCGCGCCGCGCTGGAACTCGTGACCGAACATCTGGGCGAGAAGCCGGTCGTCTCCGTCATCTATTCCCACAGCCATACCGACCATTATGGCGGTGTGGGCGGCGTCACGACGCCGGCAGATGTCGCCGCCGGCAAGGTCTCGGTCATCGCCCCCGCCGGCTTCCTCAAGGAAGCGGTCTCGGAAAACATCATCGCCGGCCCGGCCATGCTCCGCCGCGCGCGCTATCAGTTCGGCCTCACGCTGGATCACGGCGCCTGCGGCGAGACGACCTGCGGCCTCGGCCCCAGGCCGTCCATGGGGCAGGTCTCCCTCATTGCGCCGACGATCGACGTCACCCATACCGGTCAGGAAATCACCGTCGGCGACGTCACCATGGTCTTCCAGCTCACGCCGGGCACGGAAGCGCCCGCGGAGATGAATTTCTACCTCCCGCAGTTCCGCGCCGTCTTCATGGCCGAGAATGCGAACCTGTGCATGCACAACCTGCTGCCCGCGCGCGGCGCGCTGGTGCGCGACTCGAAGGCCTGGGCGGATTACCTCACCGAATCCATCCGCCTCTTCGCCGCGAAGAGCGACGTGATGTTTGCCGCCCACGGTATTCCGCGTTTCGGCACCGAAGAGATCGTGGACTTCCTGATGAAGCACCGCGACGCCTACAAGTTCCTGCACGATCAGACGATCCGGCTGATGAATACCGGCCTGACGGCGACCGAGATCGCCGAAGTGCTGAAATTGCCGGATGTGCTGGCGAAGCAATGGTACAATCGCGGCTATTACGGCACGATGAGCCACAACTCCAAGGCCATCTATCAGCGCTATATCGGCTGGTATGACGGCAACCCGGCGAACCTCAACCCGCTGCCGCCGGAGCCTGCGGGCAAGCGCTATGTCGAGGCGATGGGCGGCATGGATTCCGTCCTGAAGCGCGCAGCCGATGCGGAAGGGAAGGGCGAGTTGCGCTGGGCGGCGATGCTGCTCAATCACGCCGTCTTTGCCGATGCGGAAAATGCGCAGGCGCGCGCGCAGCTCGCGGGCGTCTATACGAAGCTCGGCTTCGAGGCCGAGGCGGGCACCTGGCGCAACATGTATCTCACCGGCGCGCAGGAACTCGTGGACGGCGTGGCCGATCTGATGCCCGCCGCCCCGAATGCCGACGTCCTCATGGCGATGACGGCGCCCATGCTGCTCGACATCGCAGCCGTACGGACCAATCCGGACAAGGCCTCTGCGGCGAATTTCAGCATCAATATCGAGCTGACCGACCGCAAGGAAACCCATCTCGTCACGGTGGCGAACGGCGTGCTGATCCACGAAACCGGCGTCACGGACAAATCGGCGGGCGCGACGGTGAAGCTCGCCTGGATGGAACTGGTGCTGACCCTCCTGGCCGGTATGCCGGTGTCGCAATTCAAGGAGACGATCGTCATCGAGGGCGACGCCGCGCTCTATGAACAGCTCACCGGCATGATCGAGGCGCCGAGGCCCAATTTCAATATTGTGACGCCCTGAGTGCCGAAATAATCGCCGATTGAGGGCCCCGGTTGCGATTTGCGTTGCATCCGGCGGCCCGGCGGTGCTTTCCTTCGCCCCAACGGAAAATTGGGGAGGATATTCATGGCCTATAC
>CAYSVF010000066.1:9081-9652 GCA_964434415.1 uncultured Parvibaculum sp. | reverse complement strand
TCGCCCTGAAGGACGAGGCGTCCCATGCGTAGCTAGGTGAAAACGATACGCCGGAAAGGCGGTTCCGGATCGGCATGACGCCGGTTTTCAGCCATCGTCAGATCCCCCGGCCTTCAACCTCCGGCTCCAGATGCCTGATACGCGCCGGGACGCCCTCGAGCCAGGGATCGAGCTCAAGCGCCCGGCGATAGGCATCGAGCGCGCCTTTCTTGTCTCCCAGATCTTCCAGAATGACGGCAAGCCCCGCCAGCGCCTCGAAATGGCGCGGCTCCAGCCGCAGCACATGCTCCAGATCGGCCAGCGCGGCGGAATAGTCGTTGAGGAGGAAATGCACAGCCGAACGCTTGTTCCAGCCTTCCGAATAATGAGGCGCGAGCGACACCACCTCATCGAAATAGAAGAGCGCCTCCTCATAATCCTTGGCCGCCAGAGCCTTCAGGCCATGCGACATGAGAAGCCCGACGCTGGCGCTACCCGACGTCATCCAGACTTTCCGAATGGCACCTTCAAGACCTTTGGCCTCCCCCCGGCTCTTGGCGGCTTTCAGCTGAGCGAAAAGCATGTCCAGCAC
>CAYSVF010000066.1:0-9071 GCA_964434415.1 uncultured Parvibaculum sp. | reverse complement strand
CGACCGGCGCTCAGGCGTCTGCTCAGCGGCCGGCGGCCCGGCCTCTTTCGCCTGCGGCGCCGCCCCGGCTCGCGCGGAAGAGGGCGCCGAGGCGAGACCGGCAAAGAGGAGGCAGGCCAGAAGACCGGAAATGGGGGCGCGCAATGAGGCCATGCCGCATGATAGGCGGCCTTGCGCGCGCCCGCCAATCGGAAGATCGCGCGGCGCTCAGAGATCCTGGCGCGACGTATCGGGAAATTCGAGGATGAAATCCGGCCCGAAAACCGCGGACGGCGTTTGGAACCCGGCCTCTCCCTCATCGTTCAGCACGCGCGCGACGATTTCGAGCGAAGTCATGGCGGTCAGCCGGTAGCCTTCCGGCGTCGTCAGCCGCGACGATACCGTCTCGCCCTTTTCGTTGGACGCCTCGCCGTAAAGCTCCATCCGGCCTGTCTCGCGCGCCTCCTCGTCGGGGCCTTCCGGTTCCTGATCGATCCGGCGCTTGAGCATGCGCTGCATCGGCCCGAGGCTGAGCACCCAGCGCATCAGACTGCCCATGCCGGCCATCTGCTTCATCTGCGCATTGGCTTCGAAATAGACGGTGATGTTGGGAATACCGGTCGAGTGATAGGCCGTCGCGACATCGCCCCAGCCCACGGCAACCGATTCGACCAGTCCCTTGCCGAAATCGATCTCGCGGGCGAGCGCGCCCCGGGCCCGCACGATCCGTCCATCCTTGCGAATGCGTGTGCCCTGCCCGATGCTTTCGATACCCGTCTTGGCCGTCCCCCGCGACATGCCGCCAAAGCCCGAAATACCGAGCACGAGTTCGGTCGCATCAGGCATCCGCGCCTTCATATGCGCGGCCAGGCAATCGGACGGCACCACATCGAAACCGGTACCGGGCATGACCATGATGCCCGCTTCCTTCGCCTTGGCATCCATCGAGGCGCAATATTCGAAGACGTCGATCTCGCCGGTAATGTCGAAATAATGCGTGCCCGTCCTGAGACAGGCATCGAGCATCGGCTGGCAGGTCTGGGAAAACGGCCCGGCGATATTGAGCACGGCATCCACCTGCGAAAGGCCTGCCTCCAGCGCTTCCGGCTCGTCGAGCGAAATCGCCTGATAGTCGAAGGAGTGCTGCGCGGCGATGCCCTTCAATCGCGCCTCGTTACGGCCTGCCAGCAGGGGGTTCATGCCCGCCTGTTTCGCGGCCTTGGAGACAAGCTTCCCCGTATAGCCCGTGGCACCGTAGATCATGAAGCGTTTGGCCATCTGGCTTTCCCCTGTCTCGTCTGGTGGTTTTCGAGCGCGCGACTGCCTCTTCCAACTATACCGTCAGACCCCGCCGGTCAAAGAAGGCCGAGATCCTCAAGCTCCCGGCGCAGCGCATCCGCGCTCGTGAATTGAATGCCGTGAACCCCGAGCTCGATGGCCGCGGCCACATTCTCCGGCAAATCGTCTACGAAAACAGCCTCATCGCTTCTGAGGCCGAATTTATCCAGCGCATGGGTGTAAATTTCCGCATCGGGCTTGCGCATCCGCACCTGCCCGGAGACCACAATGTCGCTGAACTTGCCCAGAAAACCATAGGCATCGGGGTTGCCCACCCCTTCGATCCGATGCGGCGGCCAGACCTGATGGGGCCAGTTTGTGAGCCCGTAAAGAGGCACGCCGCTGCCGTGCAGCGCATCCACGATCTCGATGCTCTCCGGCATCGGCCCGCCAAGAAAGCGGTGCCATTCCAGCTCATAGACCTCGATCAGATGCCGCATCTCGGGATGCTCCGCCTTGAGCGGCGCCAGGCACTCGCCCATCGACCGCGGGTCGTCATGGACGGCATCGTACATCTTGCGGAAAAACCGCCCGAGAAAGGCAACCCGGTCGCCTGCATCCGGCAGATGGGGGCGGTAGGCTTCATGCGGATCCCAGTCGATCAGCACATTGCCCATATCGAAAATGACGGCGCGGCGCGTCATATCTCTCCCTTCGGAAGCCCGATGGCTTCGAGATGGTCGGCGAGCCCCGCCGCCCCGACGAAATGATGCGTCTGGAAGCCAAGTTCCTCGGCCGCGTCGATATTGAGCCGGGAATCGTCGACGAACAATGTGCGGGCGGGAACGAGCCCCGTCCGCTCGACCAGAATGTCGAAAATACGCCGATGAGGCTTGATAACGCCCTCATCGCCCGAAACCACGGTCACTTCGAGAAGCTGCAATTCCGGGAAACGCTCCCGCAGCACCGGATATGCCTCGCTCGGCATGTTGGTGATGCCATGGAGCGTGACGCCGCCCGCCTTCAGGCTTTCCATGATCTCCCGCGTCCCCGGCAGCCGCCCCGGGATCATTTCCTGAAAGCGTTCGCCCCACATGTCGATCAGGGGGCCATGCTCGGGAAATTCCTTTTTCAGCGCCGCCGCATTGTCCCGGAAACTCGTCCCGCGATCATGCGCCAGATGCCACACCATGGTGCAGACGGTATGGAGGAAGGTCTCCATCTCCGTCTCGTCGTCGAAAACCTGCCGGTAGAGATGGCGCGGGTTCCAGCGGAAAACCACATTGCCGAGATCGAAGACGACCGTATCGACCGAGCTCATGACGCCTTTCCCTCTTCAAGCCGAAAGGGCAAACAAAAAGGCCGCGTCCGAAAACGCGGCCTCGTAACTCGTTGTCGGCATGCGTGCGACATGCCCTGCCATCCGGCCCGGTTCAGCCCTGGCGGGCTTTGAAGCGGCGGTTGGTCTTGTTGATGATGTATACGCGCCCCTTGCGGCGGACCAGACGGTTGTCGCGGTGCCGGTTGCGCAGCGAACGCAGCGAATTGCGAATCTTCATGTCTCAACCTCAAAATGGGGCCGTCTGCCGGTGCCCGGGCCGCGCTGGCTTTATACCGCTGCCGCCCATGGCCCGCTCTCGGACCGCCTTGTCGATGAATTGGCGCGGAACCTAGAGGGACGGCCCCGCCCTGTCAACCGGAAGAATGCCGTAATCCTCCCATATTTCAGGGGTTCCGGGCGCTTTCCGGCCGATCTGACCGCCTCGGCTTTTCACCATCGCGGATTCGGGCTAAACCGGAGCCAACTCGAAAATGGCGCAGGCGTCACCTTCGGCCCCGGCGCGACGGAATTAGTATTGGATCTGTATCATGGCTTACGACGAAGCGGAGTGCTCCGCCCCGGAACGTGCCGACAAAGAGGCGCGCGCGGCGGCGGAAGCTCAAAAGACCAGAGAGCAGCTGCAGGAAGAATGGGAAAATCGCGGGCCCACGCCCCCGCATATCCCGGACGAAGACATCATTCGCCACCGCCCTCAATGGTTCAAGGAAGCGCTCGACGCCCCGCGGACCGAGCACTGGCTGGAAGTAGATGGCGCCAAGATCCACTACTATCGATGGGGTAATGACGACCCCAAGCGCCCAGGCGTGCTTTTCGTTCATGGCAATGGCGCACACGCCAACTGGTTCCACTTCATCGCGCCGCTGATCTCCGACCGATACAACGTCGCCTCGATGGATCTGGCGGGCATGGGCGACAGCGAATGGCGCGAGAGCTACACGCGCGAAAGCTTCGCGCAGGGCATCGGCGAGGTGGCGCTCGCCGCGGGGCTTGGCCCCAAGCCGGTTATCTGCGGCCACTCCTTCGGCGGTTTCGTCACCCTCATCGCCGGCAAGCATTACGGCGACAGGCTGGGCGGCCTGATCCTGGCCGACTTTACCGTGCGCCCCAAGGAAGATGCGCATGAATGGTTCACCCGGGACGGCAACAACAAGCGCCGCCCGACCCGCATCTATCCCGATTTCGAAAGCGCTGTCGCCCGGTTCCGTCTTGCGCCGCTCCAGGTCTGCGCGAACCAGTTCATCATCGACTACATCGCGCCGCTGAGCCTGCGCGAGGTGAAGAAGGGCGAGAACCCCGGCCGTGCGCCGTCCGACGAGGCGGGCTGGACATGGAAGTTCGACGGCCCCGCCTTCAACGGACTGAAGATGGGCGACGACCACGCCGAAATCTATGCGGGCCTGCCCTGCAAGGCGGCGTCCTTCTTCGGTCAGTACAGCGAGGATTACGAGCCGGATCGTCTGGATTTCATTCGCGGGCTTCGTCCGGGCAGCCCGGTCTTCACCATCGCCGGCGCCCAGCACCACATTATGCTGGACCAGCCCCACGCCTTCTCGGCCGCCGTCGCATCCCTGATGGGCCAATGGGAAGCGGACGGCGCGCTCGGCTAGAGCGCGTCAGCAAGAAGGCGTCGACCCTCAGTGGTAACCGATGCCTTCCTCTTCATCCTCGAAATCCTCCGCCCGCTGATCGAGATTTTTCATCAGCGGGTGGAAGACGGCAAAGCCGAGAATGACGACCATCAGCACGCCGCACATGATGAAGGGCGCGAAATGGTGCCAATGATAGAGCGGTATGCCGACAAAGGGGTTGATGACATGGCCCGTCGCCGCGGTGGACCCGATGATGCCGGCAATGGCGCCCTGCTCCTTGGGTGAGACGGAGAGCGACCCGCCCGCCTGAAGCCCCGGCCGCAGGAGCCCGAAGGCAAGGCCCGCAAGCCCCATAGCGATCACGAGAACGCCGAGCGAATTGGCGATCACCAGCATCGCCGCGGCCAGGATCATCGTCACCGCTCCCCAGCGAAGCAGGAACTGCACCGACAGGTTGAAGCGCTGGATAAGACCGATCTGCGCCATGATGGTCGACAGTGCCATCACGAGCAGCCCGATCGAAATCGCCTGCGTTGCCGCCTCCGCCTCCAGATGCAGCACATCCATGAAATAGAACGCCGCAAGCTGCATGGTCGTGGACTGGCAAAGGCTCAACAGCACCCCCACAATGACCCAGGGCAGCACATTGGGCGCCATCAGGTTGAGCTTCACTCCGGCGCGCTTCTCGGCGACCGAGCTTTTGGGCGCTGTGCGTTCCGGCAACAGGAACCAGATCATCATCGCCGACAGGAAGGCGAGGACGGCCACCGCGAAGAACGGCGCGAGAATGTGGATTTCCGAAAAACCCGCTGCGACGCCCGGCCCCACGACCGTGCCGATACCGAAGGCCGCGCCGATGCCCGCCACGCCCGAGGCCCGCTCGGCCCGCGTCGTCCGGTCGGCGACATAGGCCTGGGCGGCGGGCATGGTGCCCGAGCCGAAGGTGCCGAAGATCGCGCGCGTTCCCATCAGCAGCGGAAACAGGAAAGCCAAGGGTACCATGCCCCAGAGCCCGAAAAGTACGGCAAAGGCGAACAGCGTTGTCGAGACCGCAAATCCCAGAAGACCGATCAGGATGACAGGCTTTCGGCCCATCACATCGCTGCGCCGTCCCCAGAAGGCACTGGTCATCACCCAGAGCAGGGCCGAGAGCGAATAGATCATCGTCGTCTCGAACTCGCCCATGCCGAGCTTGCGCGTGATCGGCGGCAGCACGGCGAAAACGAGCGTTTGTCCCATGCCGACGGCAAGCAGGCACATGAAGAGGATCACGAAGGCGCGCTTGCGCTCTTCCGGCGTCGTCTTGCCGACAAGAACTTCGGCCGCCTGCTTGGCCCGCTCGGCAAGTCCCGGCGCCGTATTCTTTTCCTGCGCGTCCCGGGTCTCCCGATCCTTCGGGTTTTCCTCTAGCTCGGACATTTCCAACCGCCCTGAATCAATAAAGCGCCTCTTTGACGCGGGCGCTTGTCACTCATTTACGCCTTTTTGCGCCCCTCGCCAATGGCGGCGCGAAATCTACATCCTGTAACAGTTGAACCACCGCATTCCTGATGGGGACATTCCGCCCATGCCCGCACTTCGTCTCATACTCGGCGACCAGCTCACCTCTTCAGTATCTTCTTTGGCCGATCTCGATACGGACAGAGACCTCATCCTTATCGCCGAAGTGATGGAGGAGGCGTCCTATGTCCGGCATCACAAGAAGAAGCTCGTCTTTGCTTTTTCCGCCATGCGCCATTTCGCGGCGGAGATGGAGGGTGTCGGCGCAACCGTCCGATACGTTCGGCTCGACGATCCGCAGAATACAGGATCGCTCTTTGGTGAAATCGCACGGACACTGGAGGATGAAGACTTCGACCGGCTCGTCGTCACGGAACCGGGGGAGGTCCGCCTCGCCTCGGAAATGAAAGGCTGGGAGGAACGCTTGCAGCTTCCCGTCGACATACGCGAGGACGACCGTTTCCTGTGCAGCCATCGGCGTTTCAGGGATTGGGGAGGGGGCCGCAAGGAACTGCGCATGGAATATTTCTACCGCGAGATGCGAAAGGAAACCGGCTTCCTGATGAAGGGCGACAAACCGGCAGGCGGACGCTGGAATTTCGACAAGGAAAATCGGAAACCGCTGACAGATCGAAGCTCCCTTCCCCGCCCCTACAAGCCGCGTCCCGACGCGATCACGAAGGATGTGATCGCCATGGTCGAGGATCGCTTTGCCGATTACCCGGGAAAACTCGACGGGTTTCACTTCGCGGTGACACGCAAGGAGGCGGAAACCGCCTTCGAGCGTTTCGCGTCGGAAGCGCTTCCCTGCTTCGGCGACTATCAGGATGCCATGGCGGCGGACGAACCCTGGCTCTTCCACGCCGTCATCTCGCCCTACCTGAATGCCGGGCTTCTCGACCCTTATGCCGTCTGCGCCCGCGTGGACCGGGCCTGGCGCGAAGGCGACGCTCCGCTCAACGCCGCCGAAGGCTTCATTCGGCAGATCATCGGCTGGCGCGAATATGTGCGCGGCATCTACTGGCTGACGGCGCCCGACTATGGCGAGACCAACACCTTCGCCGCGAACCGGCCGCTACCCGATTTCTTCTGGACCGCCGAAACCGACATGAACTGCCTCAAACAGGCCATCGGCCAAACGCTCGACGAAGCCTATGCCCATCACATCCAGCGGCTGATGGTGATCGGCAATTTCGCACTGCTCGCGGGCCTCGCGCCGAAAGAGGTCTGCGAGTGGTACCTCGCCATCTATATCGACGCCTATGAATGGGTGGAGCTGCCCAACACGCATGGCATGGCACTGCATGCCGATAATGGCCTGATGGCGACGAAGCCCTATGCGGCAAGCGGCAAATATATCGACCGCATGTCGGACTACTGCAAAGACTGCGCATGGAAGGTAAAGGCCGACGCAACGGACGACGCAGCCTGCCCCTTCAACACGCTCTATTGGGATTTCCTGATCCGCAACGAAAAGAGGCTCGCGGACAATCCACGCATGGGCGTCATCATGAAGAACGTCACCCGCATGGACGCAGCTCGCCGCACCGCTATCGGGAAGCGGGCGGACCGCCTCCTGAACGCGTTTTAGCCCCGGGGGTCCGCCTGCACCGTTCCGAGCAATAGCGGACCCGCTCCCAGTCGCGCGCCCATTTGCGCCGCCACGCGAAAGACCGCCCGCAGGCGGTACAAATCTTTTCCGGCAGATACGGTTTTCTGTGCGCCATGGCTGTGAAATGGCACGCCGGGCCTGCAAGGCAAGTCCATTGAGGGGACTTTCCCCAGCGGCGCATTGGGCGCTCGCTCAGCCGTTTGACTCAGGCTTGAGCCCGTCGCCTACTCTGCCGCAACAACTATTGAATTTCGGGAGGAAAGGGCGATGGAACTCGCTTATGCAAAAGAGGATGCACAGTTCCGCGACGAGGTGCGGGATTTTCTCGACGAGAAACTGACGCCGGAGCTGCGCCGCCGCGGCAAGCTGATGACGAGCGTCTATGCCGACCATGAAACCACCATGGAATGGCACAAGACGCTCCACGAAAAGGGCTGGGTCGCGCCTGCCTGGCCGGTGGAGCATGGCGGCTGCGACTGGTCGGTCGTGCAGCACTATATCTTCGCCAGCGAATTTGCCGCCGCCGGCGCCCCGCCGCTTTCGCCCATGGGCGTGGGCATGTGCGGCCCCGTCCTCATCGGCTATGGCACGCAGGAACAAAAGGACTTCTACCTGCCGCGCATTCTGAGCGGCGAGGATTTCTGGTGTCAGGGCTATTCGGAACCGGGCTCGGGCTCCGACCTTGCGAGCCTGCAGATGAGCGCGGTGGAGGATGGCGATGAGTATGTGTGCAACGGCCAGAAGATCTGGACCACGCATGGCCAGTATGCCAACCGCATTTTCTGCCTCGTGCGGACCTCGAAGGAGGACATCCCCCAGCGCGGCATCACTTTCCTGCTGATGGATATGGACACGCCGGGCATCGAGGTGAAACCGCTCATCATGCTGACGGGCGAGCATGTGCAGAACGAAATCTTCTTCACCAATGCCCGCGCTCCGAAACGGAACGTCGTCGGCAAGGTCGGCGATGGCTGGACGGTCGCGAAATACCTGCTGCAATTCGAGCGTGGCGGCCACGCCTATGCGCCGGGGCTGCATACGCGGCTCGAACGCATCCGCATGATCGCGGGCGAAGAACTTTCCGGCACGGGCGACCGGCTGATCGACGATGCGGGCTTTGCCGCGAAACTCGCCGAAGCCTGGTCGGAAATCACCGCGCTCGAATTCACCGAACACCGCATCATGTCGAAGCTCAGCCATGGCGAGGCGCCGGGCGCGGAAAGCTCCATGCTGAAAACGCGCGGCACCGAATTGAGCCAGCGCCTGACCGAGATCGCGCTGGAAGCGGTCGCCTATTACGCCGTTCCCTTCCAGCCCCATGCCACCTGCCCCGGCGGCCCGGTGCCGGGCCATAAAGCATCGGAAGGAAGTCAGGCGCATGTCGGCCCGGACTATGCCCTGCCTGTAACGCCCAAATATCTGAACGACAGGGCGGGTTCCATCTATGCGGGCTCGAACGAGATCCAGCGCAACATCATGTCGAAGGCGGTACTCGGATTGTAAGCCTCGGGGGCGACGCGCTAGAGGAAAGCGTCCACCAGCTTTTCCACCAGTGCGCCGCCGACCCACGAGAAGACCGGGATGCCAAGATAGAGCGCAAAGCGGCTGGCCGTGCCGAAGTCGACCGGCCATTCGCGCACCTGATCGATACGGTTTTCGAAGGCGATGAGGCCGGGAAGCCGGGCGATAGCCTGCATGCCGCGTTCGTTGCGCTCGAGCGCCAGGTCGCGTTCCTCCCGGATAGCCGCCCGCAGCGTGTCGAGCTCTTCCT
>CAYSVF010000065.1:0-9743 GCA_964434415.1 uncultured Parvibaculum sp. | reverse complement strand
CCATTCTTGCGCGCGATACGGTGCAGGCCGCGAAAGAAGCGCTGCCCTATCTGCAAGAGTCGACGCGCAATGTCAGCAACTACCCTTACGCCTATTACCAGCTCTCGCAGGCCTATGGAAAACTCAACGAGATCGGCCTCGCCGAGCTTGCGACCGCGCAATATTACGACACGCTGGGGAATGCCCGCGAGGCCACGCGCCATGCCCGCCGCGCCCAGAGGCATCTGAAAACCGGCACGCCCGACTGGCTGAAAGCGGAAGACATCGCCTCCCAGCAGGTCACGCCCCGCGGCTGACCCCACACCCTTATTCCGCCCCATCGAGGATACAAGTTCATGCGTTCTGTCCGTCCGCTTCTCCGCCTCTCCGTTCTTGCCGGCGCGGGCCTCGCGCTCGCCGTCACATCGGCACTTGCCGCCGACAAGACGTTCAACGACGAACAGACCAGGGCCATCGAGGAGACTGTCCACAACTATCTCGTCACGCACCCGGAAGTGCTGATCGAGGCGATGCAGGCGCTGGACAAGAAGGAAGCCGCCGCCGCGCAGGCCCAGGCGCGCTCGGTGATCGAGAAGAACTCCGACGTCCTCTTCCACGATCCCTCCACCTATGTGGCGGGCAATCCGAAGGGCAATGTCTCGATCGTGGAGTTCTTCGACTATCAGTGCGGCTATTGCCGGGCGAATTTCGAACCGCTGCGCGAGGCGGTGAAGCAGGACGGCAATATCCGCTTCGTGCTCAAGGAATGGCCGGTGCTGGGTCCCGCCTCCCGGTTCGCCGCCAAGGCGGCGATGGCGGCCCGCCAGCAGGGCAAATATCTGGAATTCCACAATGCGCTGTTCGGCCTCAAGGGCGGGCTCACCGAAGAGCGCGTTTTCGACACGGCGGCCAAGGTCGGTCTCGACGTGACGAAGCTCCAGAAGGACATGAAAGACCCCGCCGTCGAAAAGGCTCTGACGCGCAACAATGCGCTTGCCCAGGCGCTGGGCTTCGAGGGCACGCCGAGCTTCGTCATCGGCAAGGATGCCTATAAGGGCCTGCTGCACCCCGACGAGATCGGGGAATATGTCGCGAAGGCGCGAGACGAGTGCGGCCAGACGACATCCTGCTAGCAGGCGTTCAGGGGGTTACGTGAAACGGATCGATCTTAACGCCTACGACGTCCCGGAGATCGTCGCCCGATGCGTGGAGGTGCCCGATGTCGGCGCGCCCGCACCGGGCGAGGTCGTGTTCGACGTGCTGGCCTTCCCCATCAATCCCGCCGATATCGGTTTTTGCCGGGGCAGCTATCGATTGCGCCCGCCCCTGCCCGCCACGCCGGGCGCGGAATGCGTGGGCCGCGTCACCGCCGTCGGCGACGGCGTGACCCATGTGAGCCCGGGCGATCTCGTCATCAATCTCAAGCGCGAGAACTGGGCGCAGAAGCGCCGCGTGGCGGCGGAGGACGCGATCCCCATTCCGTCCGGTCTCGACCTCAAACAGGCCGCGATGCTCCGGATCAATCCGCCCACGGCGCTTTTGCTGCTGAGCGACATCGTGGACCTCAAGCCGGGCGACTGGATGGTGCAAAATGTCGCCAACTCCGCCGTGGGTCGTCTCGTCATCACCTTCGCGCGGGAACGCGGTATCTGCACGGTGAATGTCACGCGGCGTGAGGATGTGTTCGGAGAGTTGAAGGCGCTGGGCGCGGATGTCTGCCTCACCGACGGGGACGATTTGCCGGAGCGGGTGAAAGAAGCCACGAACGGCGCGGATATTCCTCTGGCCATCGACGCGGTTTCGGGCAGTGCGACGGCGCGCATGGCGGCCTGCGTCCATGACGAGGCGACCGTCTGCACCTATGGCGCCATGTCGGGCGCCGGGCCGGAGCTGCCGGTCGGTGACCTTATCTATCGCGGCGTCACGTTCACGGGCTTCATGCTGGGGCGTTTTCTGGAAAGGCGGAGCACGGACAACATCCGCGCCATCTATGCGGACCTTGCCGCGAAAATGGAAAAAGGCCTCATCCACGCGCCGGTGGACAGCGTCTATCCCATCGAAGAAATCCGCGACGCCCTCATCCGCGCACAGACGGGCGGACGAAACGGCAAGGTACTGGTGAGCCCGAACGGAAAACTGGAATAGGATAGATAGGATTTACATTTCTACATCGAGCGCTGCAGCGATCCAGGTTCGCTCAAAAGCAGTTAGGCCTGACGATGGCTCGGCAGCAGCGTCGATCAACTTGTTAGTTAGACTGTCGCGCGTATCCCCTAAAACAAAAAACCTTTCCGAAATTTGAATAGGGATACCTTCTTCATCAAGATTCTTTAGCTCTTCAGCCCGAAACCACCTACTTAAATCATGTATAAATAAACTGTAATCTATAAATTCGTACTTTTTCTTCAAAAATATTTCTACTACTCCAAAAAGCTGCGGTAGCCCGTATTCACACGCCCGCAAAAACTTGAAAACGTTGTCGTGGCTTTCCGCTGACCCTTCGTAATCATCGTCATAGTCAGTCAAAAACGCCTTCATCGTAGGTGCGTGGCGAAGACGATTTATGAAGAAAGTCAGCTGACTACCGCTAAACATGCCAAATTGGCGCGGGCTGCGAACGTTACAAATGACATCAACTACCGCTTTTATCTGCCCGTAGGTTGGATACCCAGTCCAGATCAAATCCGCACCTTCACGAAGCGAACGATTCACGTGCTGTTTAATAGAAAGGGCGTCCTCCAAACCGACTGATGCAGCGACTCTCAATTCCTCTGAGTCAAGTTCAAGTGTCCTCCGAAGCTCCATTACGCGCTCATCGGCTTCGGCGTTCCTCTCGCCATCCTCCAGATGCACTACGTAGTCATCTGGGGCGTCATCTTCTTCGCCAAACAACGTTGGGGCAACCTCCATAGCTTCTGATTCCGGAGGTTTATTGAAGACGTAAACCCTACCTATATGATGTTGCCCCAGTCGCCCCGCTCTTCCACGTATGTTGGAGAAAGTAAAAAAGTCATAGTTTGAGCGACTAATTGTTTTATCATATATTAAAACCGTTTTAGCTGAAGTATTCACGCCTTCTATAAGAGTAGAGGTGCAAAACAACACTGGCAATTTAGACTCATTGAACATTCGCACCATATGAGAAGCGATTGCTCTAGGAATTCTTCCATGATGAACACCAAAGCCATATTCGACTTGTGTAGCGAGCGCCCAATTTCTCCCAACATTTTCTCTAAGCCAATCGGCAAACTCCGATGAATCATCAGATACCGCAATACGCTCCGCCGCCTCTCCTGCCAAACGGTTCGCTTTGTCAGGTGACGAAATAAACACCAAAACTGGCCAATTTTCGTCATTGGCTATTTCTTCAAATAGCGCCTCCTCTTTTTCTTCCACCCCTGACAAATCAAAAGTATCTACTGCTACGGTTGAAAACCTAGTCTTCAAAAACTCAAACTTCCACCTACCCTCGCCTGCGACTTGCACGCCATCAATATTTGGCCCTAGGAAGAAAAATTGTCTCGACCGATTAAGAAGCCTGTAGACTGCGGCATTTAGAGTCACGCTCCTTTCGTCGCGACGTCCGGGGTCTAACTTGTAAAACTCATCCACTACGGTGAGATCCAAGGCACCCAAGTCTTTACGATTTATAAGCCGCTCTTGGGTTCCCAAGAATATAACCGACTCGCCTGAAGGCACATCGTTCGGATGCATCACCACCTGAAACGCATCTCTAAATCGTTTTCGCAGCCGCCTTCGGAATTCGTCTAGAAGGGCTATCGTGGGCAAAACGATAGCAACGCGTTGATACTTTTTGGAGGCCAACAATGCGTCAATCAGCAAGCTTTTTCCGAAGCTAGTCGGAGCACTTAGTATCAAATTTTTTCCTGAAAGAAGGTCATTTAAAGCTGAGACTTGTTCTCTATGCAGAGTAATTCCACCTAGTTCAGGAGAAGTAACTGCCTCCGCCAACATCAAGTCATGAATATCAGCAATATCCTTGTCGATATAATTCCAGAGCCCCGTAGCCCTTGCGAGAGATCCGAATGCTTCTTGAAATGACTGGAGCTCTTCTCGATTTGGGATGAGTTCCGCCAATCGTGGCACGACCTCAAGAATTTTTGGATCATCGGAATCCTTGGAGTTAATCAAGGCCGCCGTCTCTTGCATTATAGAGAAGACCGTTCTCTTAAGTTCCACCCCCGACAATGCGGATATTTCGTGCCACGCGTATTCAGCGGTCATTTCAGAACTCCCTTCAGCCTATCGTCGAAAAGCTTTGCGAGATCATCCTTTGACTCCAACGGAATATAGATAAGTAATATCCGTATCTTTTTCGGTAAACTTGTCTTCTCTAGCTTGGCGGCAAGCTTATCTAGCTCCTGCTTCACCCTATCATGATATTCGGGGGAGCTATGTGCATATTCAGCTGCGGCATCGCTGTCTGCGGCAATACAAATCGGAAAAACGGCAGTTCTAAAAAGATCATCGATAGATGTCTGGGTAGACAATAGATCGCGTATCTCATCATACCGCGGCACGTTTTTTGACACTTGCGGCCCCAAAATCAGTTTTTGATTTTTTAGAAATCCCTGATCTATATGTTTTTCGACGGAATCAATAGCGGCATCGATAGCGTCGACAGAACTCTTGTAGAACTTCGCTTCTCCCAGCCACAACTCAAGCTCTTCGTCGGAAATATATCTCACATGAACCATGTCAAATGACTTCACAACGTCATTCGATGAAGTGAGATAGAAAACTCTCGGAGCAAACGGAATCGTTCCAAAAAAATCCCTACAAATGGCGTGAAGACTTATCTCACCTATTTCTCCGCGGCTTTGGTAATTCTTACTGGTATAAATTCTCGCAGCCGCCTCCTTGAGGCGAACATACATATTCACGTGGCTGACGCGAAGCTCGTCTTCATGTAACGCATAGTCGGCAAGCCACTCCATCATATGGTCTGCATATGAATCAGACCTCCAATGCCCAAGCTCGAACCCTACGCAATAGCTCTCACATTGGATATTGCCAGAATTGTCTGAAGCAATGCATGCGAAGAGCCTCTTCGGCTTATCGTCATACGGACTCGTCAAATGTCCGCCTCAATCATAACGCACCCTCCCAGTCATTACTTAAAAGGAAGGATACAATAATCAGATTGCTGAATACACTTTAAATGAAGGTGCTTTCATAAGGCGCTAGATCTGGCTTAGCGAGAGGCTTGGTCAATGACTTTAGAGCTAAATAAGCCCCGCCAGCGGCGAACTCGGGTCGGCATATTTGCGCTTCGGCATGCGGCCGGCCAGATAGGCGTCGCGCCCTGCCCGCACGGCGTATTTCATCGCGCGGGCCATGCGGATCGGGTCCTTCGCTTCGGCAATCGCGGTGTTCATCAGCACGCCGTCGCAGCCCAGTTCCATCGCAATCGCGGCGTCCGATGCGGTGCCCACGCCTGCGTCCACGATCACCGGCACATTGGCGTTCTCGATGATGATGCGGATATTGACCGGGTTCTGGATGCCGAGGCCGGAGCCGATGGGCGCGGCGAGCGGCATGATGGCGCTGCAGCCCATCTCTTCCAGCTTCTTCGCCATGATCGGATCGTCGGAGCAATAGACCATCACCTTGAAGCCGTCTTCGAGCAGCTTTTCGGCGGCGCGCAGCGTCTCCACCATGTCGGGATAAAGCGTCTTCTGGTCGCCCAGCACTTCGAGCTTCACCAGATCCCAACCGCCCGCCTCGCGCGCAAGGCGCAGCGTGCGGATGGCATCTTCCGCGGTGAAGCAGCCCGCCGTATTCGGCAGATAGGTCACTTTCTTCGGGTCGATATAGTCGACCAGCATGGGTTCGTCAGGGTTCGTCACATTCACGCGGCGCACCGCGACCGTCACCATTTCCGCGCCGGCGGCTTCCACCGCGGCGGCGTTTTCGGCCAGATCCTTGTATTTGCCGGTGCCGACGATCAGGCGCGACGTCATGCGGCGGCCCGCCACCTCCAGAACATCCTCAGCCGATGCATCCGTTACAGCCTCAGCAGTGTCAGCCACCTTGCAACTCCTCTTAGCCGCCGCCCACGAAGCGGACGATTTCCAGCCGGTCGCCCGGCTTCAACGCGATCTCGGCATAGGCCGAGCGCGGCACGATCTCCAGATTGAGCTCGACCGCGATCTTGTCGGGCGCGAAGCCCAGGCGGTCGAGAAGCCCGCGGACGGTCAGCCCTTGCGCCTCCGCCTCGGGCACCTCATAGGGCTCGCCATTGATGGTGAATGTCATTCGACCCAGCGTCACGCTCGCAAATCATGCCCGGGAAGGTTCCCCGGGGCTTTTCAGGGATATTGGGTGAGCCGGATGGGTAATTCAACCCGGCCGCGAGAAGCCATCTAGCGGCTAAGGCTTTCTGCGGCAAGGACTTTCGCAAGCGCAGGGCTTCGCGTATAAAAGGCCCGCATCGAATCGGGAGATGAGGGGGTTTCCGCGGATTACGGCGAACATATTTTTGCCTGCTTAACCCTCTATCCCCTAGCATTCCAATACACGATCCTGCCGCAACCCGGTCCGGCCCATCCTCATGTCCAGCCTCAAACCCATATATGTGCTCAACGGCCCCAATCTGAACCTGCTCGGACAGCGGGAGCCGGAGATCTATGGGCACACGACGCTGGCCGATATCGACAAGCTCGTATCGGAAAAGGCCGGCACGCTGGGCCTCGCCGTGGACTGCCGCCAGAGCAATCACGAAGGCGAGCTGGTGACCTGGATCCAGGAAGCGCGGGAGAAGGCATCCGGCCTCGTTCTCAACGCGGCTGCCTATACTCACACATCCATCGCCATCCACGATGCGCTGGCGACGCTGGACATTCCCGTGATCGAGGTTCACATCTCGAATATCTTCAAGCGGGAAAGCTTCCGTCATCATTCAACCGTCTCCCCGGTCGCCACCGGGGTGATATGCGGCCTCGGTGTCACGGGATACGAACTGGCGCTCGACGCCATTCACCGGATACTGACCACCAACTGAAAACGCCTTGGCGCGTACCGGGCTCTGCCCGGCAACAGGGAAAAGCTAATCGAGATGAGCAATTCAGGTGTCGATCAGGAACTGATCCGCGAGCTCGCCGCTCTGCTGAAAGAAACCGAACTGAGCGAGATCGAAATCGAGACGGATAACCTGAAGCTGCGCGTGGCGCGCCACCTCCAGTCCGCATCCGTGTCCGTGGCGCCTGCCGCCGCGCCTGCGCCCGCCGCCGCGGCACCGGCCGCCGCGCCCGCGCCGGCCGACATGGCCTCCCATCCGGGCGCGGTCCCCTCGCCCATGGTCGGGACGGCCTATCTCGCGCCCGAACCGGGCGCCGCGCCTTACATCAGTGTCGGCTCGACCGTGAAGGAAGGCCAGACCGTGTTGATCGTGGAAGCCATGAAGACCATGAACCACATCCCGGCGACGCGCTCGGGCACGGTGAAAGAAATCCTTGTCGAAGACGGCCAGCCGGTCGAGTTCGGCGAACCCCTGCTCATTATCGAATAAGGCGGGCGCCGCAGCCGATGTTTGAAAAGGTTCTCATCGCCAATCGCGGCGAAATCGCGCTCCGTATCCATCGCGCCTGCCGCGAAATGGGTATCAAAACGGTAGCCGTTCATTCCACGGCCGACGCCGATGCCATGCATGTGCGTCTGGCCAATGAAAGCGTCTGTATCGGCCCGCCCTCTGCGACCGACAGCTATCTGAATATCCCGGCGATCATTTCCGCCTGCGAAATCACCGGCGCCGACGCTGTGCATCCCGGCTATGGCTTCCTCTCGGAGAATGCGCGCTTTGCCGAAATTCTCGAAGCACATGGCATCACCTTCATCGGGCCGACGGCGGCGCATATCCGCCTGATGGGCGACAAGATCCAGGCCAAATCGACGGTGAAGGATCTGGGCATTCCGGTCGTGCCGGGCTCGGACGGCGCCATCACCACCGATGAAGCAGCCTACAAGGTCGCCGAGGAGACGGGCTTTCCCGTTCTCGTGAAGGCGGCGGCGGGCGGCGGCGGACGCGGCATGAAGGTCGCCCAGACGCGCGAGGAACTGTCCGGCGCGCTGGCCAATGCGCGCTCGGAAGCCAAGGCGGCTTTCGGCGACGACAGCCTTTATATGGAGAAATATCTCGGCCAGCCGCGCCATATCGAAATTCAGGTGGTGGCCGACAGTCACGGCAATGTGGTGCATCTGGGCGAACGCGACTGTTCCTTGCAGCGCCGTCACCAGAAGGTGCTGGAAGAATGCCCCTCGCCCGCGCTCAACGATGCGCAGCGCGCGGAAATCGGCGGCATCGTCTCCCGTGCCATCAAAGGGCTCGGCTATCTCGGCGTCGGCACGGTGGAGTTCCTCTACGAGAATGGCGAGTTCTTCTTTATCGAGATGAATACGCGCCTGCAGGTGGAACATCCGATTACCGAAATGGTGACCGGGATCGATCTCGTCCGCGAGCAGATCCGCATCGCGGCGGGGCTCGAGATGAGCTTCACGCAGGATGAGGTCGCCTTTTCCGGCCACGCCATCGAATGCCGCATCAACGCGGAAGACCCGCGCACCTTCACGCCCTCGCCCGGCACCATCAAGGATTTCCACACGCCGGGCGGTCTCGGGGTGCGTGTCGATTCAGGCGTCTATTCCGGCTACCGCATTCCGCCCTATTACGACAGCCTGATCGGCAAGCTGATCGTGCATGGGCGCAACCGCAACGAATGCCTGATGCGGCTTCGCCGTACGCTGCACGAGTTCGTGATCGACGGGGTAAAGACCACCATTCCTCTGTTTCAGGAGCTGGTGAATGAGCCCGATTTCATCAATGGCGACTATCACATTCACTGGCTTGAGGACTTCCTCGCCGAAACGACCTGACCCGCAGCGCCGTTTTCATCGCGGGAGCTTCCGTTCATGAGCGAGGACGGGATCGATGCCGACGTGCTTTTGCGCGCCTATGCCTATGGCGTCTTTCCCATGGCGGAATCGCAGGACGATCCGGAGCTTTACTGGATCGATCCGGAGCAGCGCGGCATCCTGCCGCTGGACGGTTTCCATGTTCCGAAGAGGCTGGCGCGCACGGTCAAAGCCGGCGCCTTCACCGTCACCGCGGACAGGGCCTTTGCCGACGTGATGCGCGGATGCGCCGCCCCCGCCCCCGACCGCGACGGCACCTGGATCAACGACCGCATCTTTGCCCTCTACAACGAATTGCATGAACGCGGCGATGCGCATTCCGTCGAATGCTGGCTGGATGGCGAGCTGGTGGGCGGGCTTTACGGCGTGTCGCTGGGCGCCGCCTTTTTCGGCGAGAGCATGTTCAGCCGCGCCCGCGATGCCAGCAAGGTTGCGCTGGTGCATCTGGTAGGCCGTCTCAGGGCGGGCAGCTACCGCCTGCTCGACACGCAATTCGTAACGGAACATCTCAGCCAGTTCGGCGCCGTGGAAATTCCGCGAACGGAATATCGCCGCATGCTGCACGATGCCGTGGTGAGAGACGCCGACTTCTACTGCTGGCCGCTGGACGGCGTCTCGCCGATCTTGGCCTTGCAGTCGTCCACCCAGATATCATAGACGGGGTGTTCCAACGCATTGAGGCCGGGACTTTCGGCAAACATCCAGCCGCTGAAAATGGGCTGTTCCTGTGTCGTACCGGTCTGCTCGTCGATCTGCCTGATTTCGACATAGGCGGCGGTTTGCGGCGGATCTTCCGGCGGCTTCTTTTCGCAGGCCCGGACCAGAATATCGAG
>CAYSVF010000064.1:0-10012 GCA_964434415.1 uncultured Parvibaculum sp. | reverse complement strand
ATATACAAGAATAAATTGGTCGTTTGGGGGTGGTTTCTGGCGACCGATCTGGATAAGGCAGCAGCACGTTCGTGAGGGCGCGGCTGCGATATCCGGGTGGTTTTTCATAGAGGCGGGGGAACAGGATGAACGCCAAAACGAATTTCGATCGCGAGACACGTCTCGAGTTCATGGAAATCGACGAAAAGATGGGCCAGACGCTTGCCAGGTTCTGGACGATCGTGGAGCCGCATCTGCCCGACATTCTCGACGGCTTCTACGCCCATGTTGGCCGTGTGCCGGAGCTGGGCAATCGCGTTTCGGGGCGGGTGTCCCAACTGAAGCAGGCTCAGGGAGCGCATTGGGGACGCCTGTTCAGCGGTAAATTCGACGATACCTATATGCAGAGCACGCATACGATCGGACTGACGCATAGCCGCATCGGGCTGGAGCCGCGCTGGTATATCGGCGCCTATAAATACGTCGTGAACCGGCTGGTCGCCATCGCGATCGAAAAGCATCGCTGGTCTCCGACGAAGCTCACCGAAACGATCCAGGCGATCAACGCTGCGGTGATGCTGGATATGGACCTCGCCATTTCCGCCTATCAGGACGCGATGCTGGAAGAGCGGGCCCAGCGGCAGAAGGCCATGGAAACGGCTATCGAGGAATTCGAAACCGCCACCGCTGAAATCATCAAATCGGTCGCCTCCGCGGCGTCCGAACTGCAGGCATCTTCCCAGTCGATGAGCCAGACGGCGGAAAACACCAGCGGCCGCACCGCGACCGTCGCGGCGGCGTCCGAAGAAGCCTCTACCAATGTGCAGACCGTGGCGTCCGCCAGCGAGCAGCTTTCCGCATCGATCGCGGAGATCGGCCGCCAGGCGGGGAACTCCACCAAGATCGCGGGGCAGGCTGTCAACGATGCGCACCGTACGGACGAAAAGGTGCAGGGCCTTGCAGAGGCCGCTCAAAAGATCGGCGATGTGGTGACCCTCATCAATGACATTGCGGCCCAGACCAACCTGCTGGCCCTCAATGCGACCATCGAGGCTGCGCGCGCCGGTGAGGCGGGCAAGGGCTTTGCGGTGGTGGCCTCCGAGGTGAAGAGCCTGGCCAACCAGACGGCCAAGGCGACCGAGGAAATCGCCGAACAGATCAAGGCCATGCAGGGGGCGACGGTGGACTCGGTGGATGCGATCAAGTCCATCGAAAAGACGATCTCCGAAATGAACGATATTGCGACCTCAATCGCCGCGGCGGTCGAAGAGCAGGACGCCGCGACCTCGGAGATTGCACGCAATGTGCAGGAGGCGGCGCGTGGGACGCAGGAAGTCTCGGCGAACATCGTCTCCGTCGCAGACTCCGCGCGGGAAACCGGTGCCGCATCGGCAGAGATTTCCTCGTCCTCGGACATCCTGGCGCGCCAGGCCGAAACGCTCCGTCAGGAGGTGGACAGCTTCCTGACCCGTGTCCGCGCTGCCTGACGGGCGGCAAGGGACGTCATCGCATTGAACTGGCCAGCTCGTGGAGTTTGACATGATCCATACACGACAGCCGACGGCGGTGACGTCCGCGCCTCCTTGCGTGTTTGCGTTCGATCCCGATACCGGGCGCCTGGTTTCCTATAATGACAGCGCGGCAACACTGCTTGCCATGCTGGAACTTCCCGAGCCGGAACTGGCGACGCTTTCCGCCGTCGAGAAACGGCTTGCGCGGTCGGGGCGGGTGGAAGCGGTCCATGAGCCTGCAAACTCCGTTCAACCTCAATATGAGTTGCGTAAGGTCTGCAAGCGTCCCGACGGAACGGTCTTGAAACTCTCGCGCATCTGGGGACCTGGCGCGAATACGATTCTCATTATCGAGGATTGCACGCTTCTCGTTCAGTCCGAACGGCGTATGCGGCTTGCCCAGATCCTGATCGACCGCATGGCCAGAGCCGAGAACCTGACCGAAGCCATTTCGGGTTTGTTGCGCGGTATCAGCCTTTATACGGGGTGGTCCTATGCGGAAGCATGGATCGTCCGAGATGGCGCTTTCACGCTGGGCGGGCGTTTCTGCTCGCAAGGAAGTGCCCGGCCGGAAGAGGCAGAGGGCCTTGAACCGCTTTCCACGCTGGACCCGGAAACGGCAAGCAGGGGCCTTCTGGGCAAAGCCTATGCGACGGGCACCATTCAGGCCGGAGCCCGCCTCTTCGACACAGGCCCACGGGATATGGACCAGAAGGGGCAGGCATTCGAGCCGGCTCATCGCGGTTTCGCGGCGGTTCCCCTGGTAACGGACGGCGTCTGCGTTGCCATCCTGCTTTTCAGCGTCGAACAGGAGCGGGATGCTGACACATTGATCTTCGATGTCCTCGACGCCATTTCCGATCGGCTCGCAACTTCCCTGAAGGCGAAGTTGCATATGAACGACACCGAAGTGGTGAAGCGGCAGCTCGCCGAACTGCTGGCCGCGGCCGGCGATGCCATCATTACCATCGACGAAGATCAGAAAATCTGCCTGTTCAACCGGGCGGCGGAGGAACTTTTCGGATATCCCGCGTCGGAAGTGATGGACCGGCCGCTCGACATGCTCCTGCCCGAAGGAATGCGCAGCGGCCATCGAAAGAAGGTCGAACAGTTCTCTGCCGGCGGGAGCAGGTCTCGCTTCATGGGAGGGCGGCCGGAAATATGCGGCCGGCGCAAGGATGGCAGTGAATTTCCGGCGGAAGCGACAGTCGCAAAAGTCTCGATCGGCGAGCGCAAGGGATATACCGCTATCGTTCGCGACCTGACGGCGCTTCGCAACGTGCAGCGCGAACTGGAAACGAGCGAAGTCCGCATGCTGCAGCTTGTGAGCGCCATGCCCTTTGGGCTTGCCATGTGCAATGGCGGCACGAGTGAAATTATCTTCGCGAACGATGCCTTTCAGGAATTGATGAACAGCAATCCCGGCATGTTGATCGGTCGCATGGCGACGGATTTCATCGTGAACCCCGAAACGGATACAGGCACGGATAGAGGCGCGGCGCGCGCCTGGTGGGAGTGCCTGCCGCCAGGGCATGATCTGAAGGTCAGAACGCTCGACGGCAAGCCTCGCGCCACGGTGAGTTCCATCGTTCCGCTGACGGGCACGCAAGAGAATTTGGTGATCTGGGGATGTTACGACAACACCGAAGGGCGCCGTGCGTTTGAGCGTCTGCAGCACAGCGAGAAAATGCTGAACGAAGCGCAGCGGCTCGCCCAGGTCGGTAACTGGGAGTTGGATGTTCAATCCGGCGAGTATTCCTGGTCCGAAGAGATGTGCCGCATCCTCCAAAAGAAGCCGCGTTCGCGCAGAACGGGCCTGTCGGATATGTTGGAACAGGTTCACGACGCGGATCGCGTCCGCGTCGAACAGGCCTTTTCCCTCGCGATGAACGGTGACGGACGGTACAGCGTCGATCACCGGATTATGCTTGAGGACGGGACGGAAAAGAGTGTCCATCAGGAAGGCGTAATCGAGTTCTGCGGTCCGGGGATTCCCGCGCGTCTGCTCGGAACGATGCAGGACGTGACCGAAATCAAGCGCATCGAGAAAGAGCTGAAGCTCGCAAGTGAGGAGGCGCGGGCTGCCAGTCAGGCCAAATCGCGATTCCTCGCCAATATGAGTCATGAACTGCGGACGCCGCTCAACGCCATTATCGGTTTTTCCGAAATGATGTCCTCGCCCGAACTGATGCCGTTCGACGAAGAGAAGTTTCGCGAATACTCGGGCGACATCACGGAAAGCGGCCGGCATCTCCTTATGATTGTGAACGATATTCTGGATCTGACCCGGATAGAGGCAGGCAACGCCACCCTCGAGGAAGAAGATATCGACGTAGCGGAAATGCTGAAGGGCTGCCTCCGCATGGTCGAAGGCCGGGCCGGCAGGGAGGGAATCGACCTCCGGGAAAAGATCGCCCCAGGCTTGCCGGCACTATACGCGGATGCACGGATCTGCCGTCAGGCGGTCATCAACCTGCTGACCAACGCGGTGAAGTTCACCCCCTCGAGCGGGCAAGTGACGCTGGAGGCGGAGTGTGCTCTGGACGGTGCGGTGGAAATCGCCGTCCGCGATACCGGTATCGGAATTGCGTCCGAAGATATCGAGCGCGTCCTGCAGCCTTTCGCTCAAGTGGAAAGTCAGCACTCGCGTCAGTTTGGCGGTGTCGGGCTGGGCCTTTCGCTGACCCGGGAATTTGCACGCCTTCAAGGGGCGGACCTTTCCATCGACAGCGAACCGGCGAAGGGAACCCGAGTAAGTATTCGTTTTCCGGCGGCGCGAAGCATAGGGTGGATGAAGGCCGCTAACGGCTAAGTATGTTTATATACCAAGTATAGTATTGATGATTAGTATATAATAAAAATACTTGAATTTATTCAAAAGTAACGAAGTAAGATCAGTATTATTCCCTCTAATACAGAGGTCCTTTGGGTGGGGCCGTGGAGGGGGAAAGAAATGGATGATCTCCTTGGTGAGTTTCTGGCGGAAACGACCGAAGCGCTAGACCTGCTGGACAGCGAGCTGGTTGCGCTGGAACAGAAGCCTGACGACCCGGCTTTGCTGGGCAGCATTTTTCGGCTGATTCATACGATCAAGGGAACCTGCGGTTTCCTGGAACTGCGCCGCCTGGAACTGGTGGCGCATGCCGCGGAGGATGTACTCGGTCTGATCCGCGACGGCGAGTTGGAGGTCACGCCCCGGGCGGTGTCTTTGACGCTTGCCGCCATCGATCGCATCAAATTGCTAATCGGCCATGTCGCGGACCACGGTGTCGAGCCGGAGGGGGACGACGATGAATTGACCGGCGAACTGAGAAAAGTGGCCGCCGGTAAGGCTGAGCCTGACACGGACGTCGCCTCCGAGATGGAGCCGGTTGAAGTTGCCCGCGATCTCTTCGAGCGGCTTGGCGCCGCCTCTACCGTCGACACCGCTTGCGAAATCGCCTGGAGCACGCTCGCCTTTCAGGGCAGGCCTGCCAATGCGCCCGATCACGCAACGCTTGAAATGCAGTTCGAGTTCGTCGCGCGCCTCAGCGAAGCTCTGGAGTTCAAAGATCCGGATCACGGTGCCTTCGCCGCCTTCCATCGGGCGCTTCATGACGCGGGGTGGGATCGGTCGGATGTGGCGGCCCTGCACGACGAGTTGTGCAACGCATTTCTTTCTCTCGAAATTGAGCACTCCAATGTGGTGCAATTGAAGGCATTCCTCGCGGCCTTCGCCGCACCCGCGGCCGTTGCGGAAGATACGGATCCGGAAGCCGGGATCGAAAAACAGGCCGATACCGCCGCAGCGCCGGCAGAAGCCGCCGGTACCGCCGCGCCGCCGGCCAAGACGGGTGGGTCGACCGGCGCCGCGCAGACGCTCCGCGTCAATATCAATGTGCTTGAGGACCTGATGACGATGGTGAGCGAGCTTGTGCTCACCCGGAACCAGCTTCTGCAAATTCTCCGCTCGAGCCACGAAACGCCTTTTACCGCGCCGCTTCAGCGCCTCAATCAGGTGACGACGGAACTGCAGGAAGCCGTAATGATGACGCGCATGCAGCCCATAGGGAATGCATGGGGCAAGCTGCCGAGGCTCGTGCGCGATCTTTCGCAGGAGCTTGGCAAGCAGATCGAACTGGTCATGTTGGGCGAGGAAACCGAACTGGACCGGCAGATCCTGGAATCGATCCGCGACCCGCTAACCCATATGGTTCGCAACTCCGCCGATCACGGCATTGAGACGCGCGAACAGCGCGTCGAGGCCGGCAAGCCGGAGACCGGCTGCATCCAGCTGACGGCGCGGCACGAGGGCGGCCATATCATCGTACAGGTATCCGATGACGGGCGCGGCCTCTCGCTCTCGAATATCCGCAAGAAAGTCGTCGAGAAGGGACTGGCGACCGAGGCGCAGCTCGACACGATGAACGAACAGCAAATTCAGCAGTTCATCTTCCGACCGGGCTTTTCCACGGCGGCCGCCGTCACCAATGTCTCGGGCCGTGGCGTCGGCATGGACGTCGTGCGGTCGAATATCGAGAAAATCGGCGGCGTGATCGAGTTTCAGTCGATCGAGGGCAAGGGGTCCTGTTTCACCATCAAGATTCCGCTGACACTGGCCATCGTTTCCGCGCTTATCGTCGAATGCGGCGGAGAACGGTTTGCGATGCCTCAGAACAGCGTCATCGAACTGGTGCGGATATCTGCAACTTCGCTTCAGACCATCGAAAAGATCAATGGGCGCCCGGTCTATCGCCTGCGCGACAAGTTGCTGCCGCTGGTTTCGCTTTCCGAGCTTCTCGATTTCGAGGCGCCCGAACGCAGCGGCGACAGTACCTATGTGGTGGTCAGCCAGGTCGGCAATTTCACCTTCGGCATCATCGTCGACAGGGTTTTCGATACCGAAGAGATCGTCGTCAAGCCGGTATCGAAAACGGTACGCAGGATTGCGCTCTTCTCCGGCACCACCATTCTCGGTGACGGGCAGGTCATCATGATCCTGGACCCGAATGGGATCGCATCGGTCGCAAACGCAACGCCTGTCGAGCAGGCCAGTGCCGATCAGGCGGCGGCCCGGGCGAAGCGGTCGACCCGCAATGCGGTATCCATGCTGGTCTTCGAAGCGGGCGACGGCGCACCTCGCGCCGTGCCGTTATCGCTCGTGGCGCGTTTGGAGGAGATCGACCTCTCCTCCGCCGAGAATGCGGGCGCGCGCACGGTGATCCAGTATCGCGGCGGCCTGATGCCGCTGATCGATTTCGAAGGCAATCCGGCAAGACCGGAAGGCAAGCATCCGATCCTCGTCTTCGTGGACCGCAACCGCATGTTGGGTCTCGTTGTAGATCGGATAGTCGACATAGTGGATGTGACGCTGGACCTTCAGCTCGCGGGCGGGTTGCGGCCCGGCATTCTCGGCAGCGCCGTCGTGGCGGGCCGGGCGACCGATGTGATCGACACGGTGCACTACCTCCAGAGCTGCGACGATGAATGGTTCGTGGCCGACACCGACAAGCCATATGGCGAGACCGACGAGAAGCACATTCTTCTTGCCGAAGACAGTGCTTTCTTCCGCAACCTGTTGACGCCCATCCTGTCGTTGGCGGGCTACAACGTCACATTGGCTGAAGACGGGCAGAGCGCGCTCAAGGCCATGGAGCATGGCGGATTCGACCTTGTCGTGTCCGACATCGAGATGCCGGGGCTCAACGGGTTCGAACTGGTGCAGCGTCTGCGCGAGGACGAGCGCTGGCAGGAGGTGCCCGTCATCGCACTTTCTTCTCACGCAAACCCGCGCGACATCGAGAAAGGCCTCACTGCGGGCTTTACGGAATATGTGACCAAGCATGATCCGAAAGCCCTGCTTGGCGCGATGTCCCGTGTCCTTACCGGCGATCGGAATGTCGTCAGCCAGGAGATTGCAGCATGACGAATTTGACGTCGGGAATAGACACCGCGCACCATGAACGGTCCGGCGAAGCGATCGCCAGAGAAGAATTCGTTACCATGTCGGTCGGGGGGCAGGCCTTTGGCATCCCTGTGCTGGGCGTGCGTGACGTCCTGGGGCCGCAAAAGATAACACGCGTACCTCTCGCTCCGGCCGAGATGGCAGGGTCTCTCAACCTCCGTGGACGGATTGTCACGGCGATCAATATGCGCCGGCGCCTTGGCCTGCCCGATGACGGGTTCATCGAAAACGCCATGGCCGTGGTTGTCGAACATGAGGAAGAGGCTTTCAGCCTGCTTGTCGACGAGGTCGGCGAGGTGCTGAGCCTGCCTGCCTCCAAGCGGGGAGCAAGCCCCGCCACGCTCGATCCCGCATGGCGGGAAATAGCCGACGGGATCTATCAGCTGGATAACAGGCTGATGATCGTTCTCAACATCTCAAATGTCCTGAACTCGATTATCGCTGAAGTTCAGTAACGCTTTAACCAGGGAGACCATTCTCATGGCCGTTGACAAAGGCATGCCGATCCTGATCGTGGACGACTACAAGACGATGCTGCGCATCGTTCGCAACCTTCTCGCAAAGCTCGGCTTCAGGGATGTCGATGAAGCGATGGACGGTACGGAAGCGCTCAGCATGATGCGTGGACGGAATTACGGTCTCGTCATTTCCGACTGGAACATGCAACCCATGACCGGCTACGAGCTGCTGAAGCAGGTGCGAGCCGACAACAATCTGAATTCCGTGCCGTTCATCATGGTAACCGCGGAGTCGAAGGCGGAGAATGTGATCGCTGCGCGCAAGGCGGGCGTGAACAACTACATCATCAAACCCTTCAGCGCCGAAGTGCTGAAAGCGAAGCTGAAAACAGTACTTGGAGAGTTTTAATGAGTTCACCCTCCGAGATTGTACATTGCATGCAGCGAATGAAGCAGGAGTGTCGCGAACTCTATCGCGTCATTCTCCTCGCAAGATGTCACATCGCGCATCTGCGGGACCCTGCCTTT
The DNA here is from genome assembly GCA_964434415.1 of uncultured Parvibaculum sp. GTDB lineage: Bacteria > Pseudomonadota > Alphaproteobacteria > Parvibaculales > Parvibaculaceae > Parvibaculum. Next base: position 1,592 of record CAYSVF010000064.1, on the reverse strand, counting down.
TGCGAAGAGGCGCTGCCTCGCGCCAATCAGGACATCACCGAGACGCTTCGTATGACCGAAGAGGCGACGCAGACCATCATGACCGCCGCCGAGGAAATGATGGCGCTCGACTTTTCCGATCCGGAAAAAGCCGAGGCGAAGGTCATGGACGGGTGCATCGGCATCATCGAGGCATGCTCCTTTCAGGACATTACAGGCCAGCGCATTTCCAACGTGCTGGAAACGCTCAATCTGGTCGAGACGCGCCTTGCTCATATTGAGGAAACCTGGGGCGATTTCGACAGCGCCTTCGGGGACGAGGATGTGTCGGTAATCAGGAAGAAACTCGGCGACGAAGCGCTGCTTAACGGCCCCGCCCTTCCCGGTGAGGGGCTTGAGCAGCAACAGGCAGACAGGCTGATGACCGCGGACGATCAGGCTGCGGAGCCCAAAAGGCACAAGGCCGGTTGAGCCTTCAAGACAGGAAACAGAACAGAAATGGGTAGGGGAGCGCTCAGGGACGCGGGGGAGGGAGTGGCGGATGCCCGGCGCGTCGTCGTCGTGGACGATTCAGCGGTCGCCCGGGGAATCATCAAGAGAATTCTGGATGACGTGCCCGGAATCGAGGTCGTCGCGACCGCCATCAATGGCGAGCAGGCGTTGAAGATAGTTAGGCAAACGCATCCCGACCTTGTGATCCTGGATATAGAAATGCCTGTTATGGACGGGATGGCAACCCTGCCCCGCCTTCTGGAGATCGACCCTGGATTGAAGGTCATAATCGCCTCCGGGCTGGCAGAACGGGCGGCAAAGTTGAGCCTGGACGCCCTGTCGAAAGGTGCGGCGGACTTTGTCGTCAAGCCGAGCGGCGGGTTGGGAGGTGCGGCGGTCTTTCGCGACGAGCTGGTTGCGAAGGTGCGGGTGCATGGCCGCGAGAAGGGCGTCGCCGGCGCGGAACCGGTGCCGGAAACCAAACCTGAAAACCGGACGCCAACAGCGGAGCCAAAGACCGGCTCTGCGAAGGGGAAGATCATCCGCCCCGACATCATCGCCATCGGCAGTTCGACCGGTGGGCCGCAGGCATTGGCGGAGGTGATCCGGTATATCGGCACACGGACGGTACAGCCGATCGTGATAACGCAGCATATGCCGCCCAATTTCACGGAGATGCTGGCCGAGCAGCTTGGCCGTGTCGGCGGCCGTGTGGCGGGCGAAGCCGTCGACGGCGAGGTCATCGAGGAAAAGAGAATCTATGTCGCACCGGGAGGGAAGCACCTTTTGGTGGAAGGCAGGGCCGCGGGAGGCGTGCTGTTGCGCCTGAGTGAAGAGCCGCCTGAAAATTCCTGCCGCCCGGCAGTGGATCCCATGTTGCGTAGCCTGTCGCGCGTATTTGGGAACCGCGTTCTGGTTGCCATCCTGACCGGCATGGGCGTCGATGGCATGAAGGGCTGCGAGAGAATTGTCGATGGGGGCGGCGTTGTGCTCGCGCAGGATATGGCGACCAGCGTTGTCTGGGGGATGCCCGGTGCGGTGGCAAGTGCCGGGCTTGCGCATGCGATTTTGCCGATCGAGGAAATAGGGCCGGCAATCGAACGTATTGCGAAGGGGGAGTG
>CAYSVF010000063.1:2242-10040 GCA_964434415.1 uncultured Parvibaculum sp. | reverse complement strand
CACCATTGTGGTGTCGCCGCTCGTCGCGCTGATGCAGGACCAGGTCGCGGCGCTGAAACTCGCAGGCGTCGCCGCCGACGCGATCCATTCCGGCCAGCCGCGCGAAGACCATGTCGCCGTCTGGCGGCGCGCCGCTTCGGGCGAGCTGAACCTTCTCTACATGGCACCGGAACGGCTGATGACGGAGCGGATGCTCGCCGCCATCGGCAAGCTGGACGTGGCGCTCTTCGCCATCGACGAGGCGCATTGCATCTCGCAATGGGGCCCGGCCTTCCGCCCCGAATATGAAGACCTCCGCCGCTTGCGCGAAGTGTTCCCCGCCGTGCCCGTGGCAGCCCTCACCGCCACGGCGGACGAGGTGACGCGGGCCGACATTGCGCAGAAGCTTTTCGGCGGCGATGTGGACGTGCAGGTGCTGGGCTTCGACCGGCCGAACATTCAACTGAGCGTGGAAACCAAGACGAGCTGGAAGGACCAGCTTCTCGGCTTTCTGGACAGGCGCGGGAGCGATACCGGTAACGGCATTATCTATTGCCTGTCGCGCAAGAAGACGGAAGAGACGGCAGCGCTGCTGCGCCAGAACGGCTACAACGCGCTGCCCTATCACGCAGGCATGACGAAGGAAGAGCGCGAGGCGAACCAGCGCGCCTTCATGGCAGAAGAAAACCTCGTCATGGTCGCGACCATCGCCTTCGGCATGGGGATCGACAAGCCGGATGTGCGCTTCGTGGTGCATGTGGATCTGCCCGGCAGCCTCGAAGCCTATTATCAGGAGATCGGCCGCGCGGGCCGCGACGGCGAACCGGCGGAAGCGCATATGCTGTTCGGGCCGGGCGACATTCGCATGAGGCGGAAATTCATCGACGACGAGGACGCAGGCCCCGAGCGCCAGCGCCGCGAACACCAGCGGCTGAACGCGCTCCTGGCTTACGCCGATGCGCCGCAATGCCGCCGCCGCATGCTGCTCTCCTATTTCGGCGAGACGGCCACGCCTTGCGGCAATTGCGACAATTGCCTGAACCCGGCGGATTTGACCGACGGGACGGAGATGGCGATGTCGGCGCTGTCCGCCATTCGCGATACGGGCGAGCGCTATGGCGCGGCGCATATCATCGACATCATGCTGGGCGAGGAAACCGAAAAGGTGCTCGCGGTAAAGCATGACCGGCTGCCCGCTTTCGGCGAGGGCGCGCAGCTCAAGAAACCCGACTGGCAATCGCTGATCCGCCAGCTCGTCTCCGGCGGATATCTGGAGGTCGATGTGGGCGGCTATGGCAGCCTCATCATCACCGCGCTGGGGGAAAGCCTTGCCGCGGGGGAGGAAGAGTTTCTCTACCGCGCGGACAGTCATGAAAAGAAGACTGCGAAACGAAAGCGCGTGAGCGATGCGGAAAAGCTGACGCCGGAAGAGGACCGGCTGTTCACGAAGCTGAAATCGCTGCGCCTCGACATCGCGCAGGAACGCGGCGTGCCGGCCTATGTGGTCTTCTCCGACAAGACGCTGATCGACATGGCGCGCCGCGCGCCCACGACGCGCGATGCGTTCGCGCAAGTGCATGGCGTCGGCGCGGCGAAGCTGAAGGAATTCGCGGAGCCGTTCCTCACGCTGATACGCGACGCGGGCTAGAAGTTTTTCTCACATAGCGTCATGCCCCGCCCTCCTTACATGTAAAGGGGGGCGGGGCATTCACGTCTTTGCGTCACAGAAGGAAGACGTGGATGGCCCGGACAAGCCGGGCCATGACGAATAAGAAAACGTGGAACCCCTACGGCTCCAGTTCGCTGTCCCAGTAGAGATAGTCTTGCCAGCTGTCATGCAGATAGTTGGGCGGGAAGGAGCGGCCGTTCTTGTGGAGGTCGTTAACCGTGGGGCGGTAGGGATGCTGCATCGGCTCCATGCCGGCATCCTTCGGCATCTTGTTGGCCTTGCGCAGATTGCAGGGCGCGCAGGCGGTGATGACATTGTCCCAGGTGGTCTGCCCGCCGCGCGAGCGCGGCACGACGTGATCGAAGGTCAGCTCGCCCCGGTCGCCGCAATACTGGCAGGTGAAGCTGTCGCGCAGGAACAGGTTGAACCGCGTGAAGGCGGGATGGCGTGCGGGCTTCACGTAGGATTTGAGGGAGACGACGCTCGGCAGCTGCATCTCGAAGGAGGGCGAGCGCACGAAAGTGTCGTAGGAGGACACGATATTCACCCGGTCCAGAAAGACCGCCTTGATCGTGTCCTGCCAGGACCAGAGCGAGAGAGGGTAATAGCTGAGCGGACGGTAATCCGCATTCAGCACAAGTGCCGGGCACGCTTCCGGAGTGGCAAACATCGCCTGCACACCGTCCTCCTTAAAGGGCGGGCCCGCCGCGGCTCAACCAGGTGGCCGCGAAGCGGTGGACCCCAGTGAATTAAGTTTACTATATATTGTGCAACGGCTTTGTGAAGCCACCGAAGGTGGATATTCCAACGGGCGCTTGGCAGTCCCTTTCGGCATACCAATATATGAGCCCCGCCCCCTGACGCGCGCCCGCGCCCCGAGCCGCACGGAGTTTCCGATGCCCGAGACAAAGAGCGAAACGCTGCGTTTCGCCCCCAGCCCGAATGGCTGGCTGCATCCGGGCCATGCCTATTCGGCGCTGTTTACCTGGGATATGGCGCAAGCCATGGGCGGCCGCTTCATCCTGCGCATCGAGGATATCGATGTCGGCCGCTGCCGCCCGGAATACGAACAGGGCATTTACGACGACCTCGCCTGGCTCGGCATCGACTGGGAAAAGCCGGTGCGCCGCCAGTCGGAACATTTCGCGGAATATGAAGCGGCGCTGAAAAAACTGCGCGAGATGGGCCTCCTCTATCCCTGCTTTGCGACGCGCAAGGAAATCCAGGACGCGATCGCCCAAAGCGGCATCCCGCCGCGCCAATGGCCGCTCGACCCGGACGGCGCGCCCGTCTATCCCGGCATCTACAAGGATGCGCCCAAACGCGTGGTGAACGAACTCATGTGGGAGGGCCGCTCCTATTGCTGGCGCATGGACACCGAAAAGGCCTGCGCCATGGCCGAGGAGATGAATGGGGGCCCGGTGACCTTCAGGGAGGAAGGCGTCGGCTCGCGCGGCGAGCACGGCCTGATCCGCGCGCGCCCGCAGGCCTATGGCGATGTCGTGATCGCGCGCAAGGACGTGCCGACGAGCTACCACCTCTCGGTCACGCTGGACGATGCGATACAGGGCGTGACGCTGGTGACGCGCGGGCAGGACCTTTCGCCCGCCACCCATATCCACCGCGTGTTGCAGGTACTCCTGGGCCTGCCCGAACCGCGCTGGCACCATCATGAACTCGTCCGCGACGCGGACGGGCGGCGGCTGTCCAAGACGGCGAAGGATATGGGCCTGCGCGAGCTGCGCGCCCGCGGCGTAACGCCCGAGGAAGTCCGCGAGACGATCGGCCTTGCCGAAAGGGCCTGAGGCGAGATGGACACCGGCACTCCCCACCTCCCCCCTTGAGGGGGAGGGGACATGATCGGATTGGCCCGCTTCCTGCTCCGATCCTCACAGCATGGGCGACCGATCCCGAAGGGGAACGGTTCCGGCCCGATTTGATGCGAGGTGCAGGATATGACGAGCGCAATGGCCGATTCCGGGACGGCGAATCCCGTCCCAAAAACGGAAAAATCCCGTCTCGGCTGGATCGATGCCGTGAAGGGCCTGACGATCAGCCTGGTGGTGATGGAACACACCACCTGGGGCGTGATGGCGACGCTGGGGACGCAGCCGGAGATTTTCGGCGAAATCTCGGACTTCGCCAAACCTTTCCGCATGCCGCTCTTCTTCCTCGTGGCAGGTCTTTTCGCCTGGAAGGCGATCAACGGCCCGTGGCGCGATTTCCTCGACAGGAAGCTCCTGCATTTCGGCTATTTCTATCTGCTCTGGTCGGTGATCCAGATCGGCATCAAGATCGCCATACCGACGGGCGGCAACTGGACCACCACCTGGACCGATATGTGGATGATCCCGATCCAGCCCTTCGCCGTGCTCTGGTTCATCTATGAGCTCGCGATCTTCTTCACCGTGCTGCGCGTCTTCCGCAAGGCGAACCCGGCCTGGTTCTTCGCCGCCGCCATCGGCCTCTATTTCACCCAGATCGCGACCGGCTGGATGCTGATCGACGAATTCGCCTGGCGCTTCATCTGGTTCGTCTCCGGCGTCTATGGCGCAAGCCGCATCTTCGAACTGGCCGCCTGGGCGCGCGCCAATCATGGCAAGGCGCTCGGTCTCGCCGCGCTCCTCTATACGACGGTGGCGACCGTGGTCTTTTCCGGCCTGATCGAGATCCGCGCACTGGAATTGCTGATGGGCTATGCGGGCGGGATCGGCTCCATCATGGCCATCGCCGTGCTGACGGATCTGGGCCTGACGGGGATCCTCTCCTTCATCGGCCACCGCTCGCTCTATGTCTTCCTAGCCTTCTTCGCGCCGATGGCCGCGATGCGGGTGGGGCTCGTCCGGTTTGCCGGCTGGGAAAACGGCGACCTCATCACCCTCGTCGCCTTCGTGACGGCGGTGGCAATGCCCATCATCGGCTATGAGGTGCTGAAGCGGACGCCGCTCTCCTTCCTCTTCGTGCGGCCGGCCATGTTCCGCCTGAAGGACGAGCCCGCCCGGCCCGACAAGGAAGCGGCGATACCGGCCAACGCCTGACCTAGCCCTTCGGCAGGAAATAGCTGAGCATCAGCGTAATCGTGATCAGGCTGAGCGCGGTGGATAAAACCACCGCGCTCGACGCAGCGCCGGGGGCGGCGTTGTAGCGCTTGGCCATGATCGAGGAATAGACGCCCGCCGGCATGCCCGCCAGCACGGTCGCCGCGACGGCCCAGAGCGGCGGCATGTCGAAGAGATAATGCGAGGCGAGAAACACCAGCACCGGCATGAAGACGAGCTTCAGCACCGAGGTCAGCGACGCCGCGCCGATGGAGCGCTTGATCGCATAGCGCGTGAGCATGCCGCCCAGCACGAACAGCGCGCAGGGGATGGCCGAGCGCCCGATCAGCTGGAGCGTGTCATTGGCGATGCCGGGCATGGGAAGTCCGGTCTGCCCATAGGCGACGCCCAGCGCCAGCCCGATGATGACCGGGTTTTTCGCCGTGCCCTTCAACGCCTCTTTCAGGATCGACAGGAAGTGAACCTGCTCATGCTCGGCGCGCGGCTTCGTCAGTTCCAGCAGGAAGGTGACGACGGTGAAGAGAATGATCCCGTGAAAGGCGAGAATGAGAAAGACGGGAAAGCCCGCCTTCTCGCCGAAGCCCGTGACGATGATCGGAATGCCGAGCATCACCGTGTTGCCCTGCGCGGACCCGAAACCGATCATCACCGAATCCGTGCTTGGGCGGCGAAGCGCGCCCAGCGCGATGAAGCTCCCCACCGCCCATGAGATGAGCATCGCCCCGTAATAGGAGGCCCAGAGCCCCCAGGGCAGCACGTCCGGAAAAGGCGTCGTCGCCAGATTGCGAAAGAGCAGGCAGGGCATGGCGAAGGTGAAGACGTAAGTGTCGAGCCCGTCGATCGCCTCGTCGCTCATCAGGCCGGACCGCGAGGCGGCATAGCCGAGCGCAATGACGCCGAAGATCGGCAGGACGAGGCTGAGGGCGAAAAGCATGGGGAAATTCCCGCAGGTGGTAAGGCCGGCGGAAGCTAGCCCGGGGCGGGCGCAGGGTCAAAGCTTGGCATGGCGCCTTACACGAGGTGTCACCCCGGCCTTGTGCCGGGGCCCAGGGGCGGTACGCTTCTGCTCATGCAGGGGAGCTACTACGTATACCTTCTGGCAAGCGGTCGAAACGGCACCCTCTACGTGGGCGTGACGAATGATCTCGTTCGCCGGGTGGCCGAACACAAGGCCGGCATTGCCGCCGGGTTCACCAAAAAGCACGGTGTGCATCGCCTTGTCTGGTATGCGGAAACGCCTGACGTCAACGCCGCCATCCAGCGTGAAAAGACGATGAAAAAGTGGTCACGCGCCTACAAGCTCAATGTCATTGAGGAGATGAACCCTCAATGGCGCGACTTATATGAAAACCTTGCGGGAGAGGACTGAGCGAATTCGCCCCTGGGCCCCGGGACAAGCCCGGGGTGACACCATTTATTTCCGGCTACCAGTCGTAAAGCCCGGCGAAGTGGCGGAAGCCGGCGGCTTTCGCCCAGTTGCGCCATTCATGGCGCACGCGCTGGGTGACGGCGGGGCTGCCTGCGCCCTGGCCGAGGCCGAGAATGGTGAGCGAGGCGCAGCCCTTGAACGGTTCGCCCGAGGGCTGCGGCAGTTTTCCGCCCGCCTTCAGCTTGGTATATTCGGAATCCTCGAAACCATCCGTCAGCAGAATATAATCCGTCGGCTGGGCCGCGCAGTCCACCACCTGCGACATGGTATCGAGAAAGGGCAGGATGTTGGTGAAGCCCTGCGCCTCCAGCTTGCCGTCGCGGACGAGCTTTGGAATATTCGCGATGAGAATGCGCAACCCGTCGGCCACCGCATCGGGCTTGGCGCGGGCGGAAATCACCTGATCGACCTTCAGCGCATTCGCCGTCACATCATAGGAGCCAAAGGTGCGCAGCATGACGCGCGAATGCGGCAAGAGGGTCTGGATTTCTTCGACCGCTTTCGCGCCCGCGCGCGCCGCATAGGCGTCGTCGGTGACGAGCGGATTGCTTTTCGAAAGGTCGAGACCGATCACCACGGTGCGCGGCGCCTCCGCCGCATTCGCCGCGCGATTGACGAAAACGGCGGCCAGCGTGCCGAGAAGGGCGACGATCAATACGAAGAGGCGCATGGGTTCGGGTCTTTCCCTCAATCCTGCTTCCGGCCGATGGGCACGCGGCGCGGTGGCGGCAGCACTTCGCCGATGGGCTCGCGCACATGGGTGATACCGGACGGCCCGGCCTTCATCGCATTGCGCGAGCGGCGTTCCCACCATTCGTCGAACAGCTTTTCATGGCGCCCGAGCGACCGGGATTCCTCACAGGCCTTGATGCGCTCCGCGAAAGCGGCCTGACCGTCCTTGCCCCGGTCGGGCACGGCCGTTGGGAGGGCCTCCTCCTTCTTGCGGCCGAGCAGGCCGCGCGATGTCTTCGATGCCGGCGCGGAAATCGCCGGGGCGGAGGATTTCGACAGCTCGCGGCGGGCTTCGTCGAGCCCCTGCTCATAGGCGCGCGCCTCGCGCATCAGGCCGGTCCAGAGAAGATGGCGGCGGTTTTCCGGCCCTTCCATTTCCGACAGCGCATGGCGGTTGGCGTCATATTCTTCTTCCAGCGCGGCCAGCCGCGTCATGTCCTGCTTGCGGTGGCGATAGTCGCGCGACAGGAAGATGCGCCGCACCGAGGCCATGGCGACATGCAGGCACAGCGCGGCCACGCCGGTGACGACGAGGAAGACGATGCCGAGCGAACCGAGCCAGGCCAGAGGCTGCCATTCGCGCACCTTGTCGATCTCGGTCGCCGTGCGCGCGGTCTCCGCCGTGCCATTGGTGGCAAGGCCGAGGCCCGCCAGCGTGTCGGACAGCGAGGAGCCCGCGCCGCCATCGCCCGTGGCGGCGATGCCGTTGGGCAGCGACATGAAGGCGAGCATGAAGCCGACGCCCAGCAGCATGAGGATCGCCAGCACGAAGACGATGCGCACAAAGGCCGCCTTGCCGAGCGGGCCGAGCTGCTCGTAAAGGATATGCGCGGCGACGGTGGCGAAAAGCACCTGCGCGGATTTGAAGGCGACGGACTGGCCGAGCGTGCCGGGCAGTTCGAGGAATTCATTGGCGAGAGCGCGCGTCCA
>CAYSVF010000063.1:0-2232 GCA_964434415.1 uncultured Parvibaculum sp. | reverse complement strand
AATCGACCGTCACCGCGCCGACCGCAACCAGCGCCGTCAGCGCGAAACCGATGAAGAAGAAGGGCGCCATGCGCGCGGCGCGCTCGGAGCGCACGAAATTATGCCCGATCTTCTCGCGCATTTCTTCGGAAACGAGGGAGACCTTGTCGCTCATGCGTCCGCTCCCTTCTTCGATTTGCCGAGGCCGAACATGCGCGCGAAGAAACCGCGGCGCACACCTTCCGGCTCATCGCCTTCGAGCGGCGCGGCGAGATGTTTCGCCAGCGCGGCGATCTCGCGCTCCAGCGTTTCCTGGCGCGCACGGCGCTTGGCGAGATCGGCGGCATAGGCCGCGTCGAGCTCGGACAGACGCGAAAAGATATGGATTTCGGGAAGCGGCTCGACATGACGGCCATAGGCCGCCGCGGACTGTCCCTTTCCCGCCTCGCGGGCGGTATCGTAACTCTCGCTCATTGCTACCCCGCTTGCGCCTTCCGCCGCACCGCCCTCCCGGCTGATATGCGACCCACTTGCCATAATCCCGGGCGCGACATGAATGCCCGCTGAACGGCTTTACGAATTGTTAACCATGAGCGCGCAATGGCGCCCCCTCAAGCGTCAAACTGCCGTTTTTCGACCACCCCGCGCCCTCAACCCCATGAAATTTACATGAAGGCTCACACGCGAGGCGAGTCTTACCGCCGGACAGGCTTAACCGACTGTACCGGAGTGAAACAATCTATTATGGCGAGAATGGGGATGAGCGCAGGGCCCCGGCGCCCCTGCCCGGCAGGTCATGGCCCCCCCGCGAATAAAGACATGCAACGCAGCGGTGCGGCCTCTATGAAAGGGGCGACCGCGGACAAATCCGGAGAAATGCATGAGCGAGATCGATGCCAGGTTCTGGGACAAGGCGGCCCGGAAATATGCGGGCTCGCCCATCGCGGATATGGCCGGGTTCGACAGGACGCTGGCGCGCACGCGCGAGCTGCTGCCGCCCGGCGCAAACATGCTGGAACTGGGCTGCGGCACGGGCACGGCGGCCCTGCGGCTCGCCGATACGGCGGAAAGCTATCTCGCCACCGACATCTCGTCGGAGATGATCGCCATCGCGAAAGAAAAGGCAGCCGCCGCGGCTGCCGACGGCGAGGCCAGTCGGCCGGACTTCCGGCAGGCGACGGCCCGCGAGCTGGCGGCGGAAGGCAATCGCTACGATGCCGTGCTCGGCTACAACTATCTTCATCTCGTCAGCGACGTGCCCGAAACGCTTCGCGATATCAGGTCGCTGCTGAGACCGGGCGGGCTTTTCATCTCCAAGACGCCGTGCCTGGGCGACATGACCCCGCTGATCGGCCTCGCGATCCCGGTGATGCGCCTTTTCGGCAAGGCGCCCTCCAGCGTGGCGTCGATGACCGCCGCCTCGCTCGCGGAGGCAATCCGCGCGGCGGGGTTCGAGATCCTGGCCGATGAACGCCATGGCTCGGAAAAGAAGGACACCCGCCCCTTCATCGCCGCCCGCGCGCCGGACTGAGGGGCGGTAAATCCTAGAGAGCCAGCCCGAACCAGCGTCGAAACACCGACTGCCCCTTGCGTGCAACCGTGAGCCCCCGGCCCTCCGCCTGCCGCACGACCCAGCCTGCCTGAAGACTTCGTTCCGCCAGTGCGGCACCGAGCGCACCGGCGAGATGCGGTTCCCGCTCGCTCCAGTCGAGACAGGCCCGCGCGAAGCGGCGTCGTTTGCCGAGAGCGGCTTCGACATCAACGCTCAGTTCATCTTCCAGGAAACGCCTGCCCGATGAGGTGAGGCTGAATTCCTCCCCGCGTAGCCGCAAATATCCCGCTTTGATCAATGCTTGCGTCAACGCAACACCGAGACGACCCGCCAGATGGTCATAGCAGGTGCGCGCGGTCCGAATATCGCGAACGGGCGGCGATGCTTCCTTACGCGGCAGATCGTCGGCCAGCAGCGCCAACGCTTCCACCGCCTCGGCCACGCGGTGACCGCCCAGCCGGTAGAGACGATGACGTCCCTTCGCCTCCACACCCACGAGTTGTGCCTCCCGCATCCGGGCGAGATGGCCGCTCGCGGTCTGTGGCGACACGCCAGCCGCCTCGGCCAGAGCGCTCGCGGAATGTCCCTCGCCGTCCATCATGAGGTCGATCATCAGCGCGCGCGCCGGATCGCCCATCAGGGCGGCAATGGATGCGAAGGAAGGTGAGCCTTTCATAGTTCGATCTTCACCGAAACATGAG
>CAYSVF010000062.1:0-10066 GCA_964434415.1 uncultured Parvibaculum sp. | reverse complement strand
GTCTGGCAGGCGGCGTAAAATAGCCCGCCCCGGAGACGATGGCAAACGGGGCGGGCCTTGGCGAAATGACGAATTGGTAACGGGGCTTAAGTGGCCTTTTTCATGCCGTAGGTATGCTCCTGCGCCGGGACGCTGCGATTGCGCACGGCGTCGGCATAGGCTTCCGCCGCCCCGGCGATCTGGGCGCCCAGAGAGGCGAATTCCCGGACGAATTTCGGCGGTTTCGGCGACAGGCCCAGCATATCCTCCAGCACCAGAATCTGGCCGTCGCAGGTGGGCGACGCGCCGATGCCGATGGTCGGGATCTCGATCTGGCCGGTGATGCGGGCGGCGAGCGGCTCGGCCACGCCCTCCACCACCACGGCGAAGGCGCCGGCATCCGCTACCGCCCTTGCATCGGCCTCGATGGCGGCCCATTCCGATTCTTCGCGGCCTTGCGTCTTGAAGCCGCCCATCACATTCGTGCTTTGCGGCGTCAGGCCGATATGGGCCATCACCGGAATGCCGCGCTCTGTGAGATAATGGATGGTATCGGCGATGCGCGCGCCGCCTTCCATCTTCACCGCGGCGCAGCCGGTTTCCTTGATGATGCGCACGGCGTTGCGGAAGGCCTCGGGCGGGCTTTCCTCATAGGAACCGAAAGGCATGTCCACCACCACCAGCGCGCGTTCGGTGCCGCGCATCACGGCGGCGCCATGCGCGATCATCATGTCGAGCGTGACGCCGAGCGTGGTTTCCATGCCGTACATGACCATGCCCAGCGAGTCGCCCACCAGCAGGAAGTCGACATAAGGATCGACATAGCGGGCGGTATGCGCGTGATAGGACGTCAGCGACACGATGGGATCGCCGCCCTTGCGGGCGCGGATTTCGGGAACGGTGATACGGCGCGTCTTGGAATGGACGGACATGAAGCTCGCCTCCTCCTATGCGGCCTTGCGGCCTGTCGGGAATGTCATGGCGGCCGATGTCTCGAAGCGCGTTCGGGGACATCCGCCGGTCTATGGCGTTTCGATTGGATTACCGGCCGGATGCCGGTTCATCTGGGCGCCGACCTTTCGGCGTCCTGGCCATTCCCGCACCCGTTACATACGGGCATCTGAGTGGGAGCCATCGCTTTTCGAGCGTTTCTTCCAGGGCGGAAACTAGCCGAATGTCACAAAAAGTGCAAACGCCACGTCGCGCGCGGGCCGAAAACTGACAACAGTGTCAGACAGTTACCTCCGGCGGCTCCTCTTCGCCCGGCAGGCCGATGATCTCTCGATAGGCGACGGAGAGCATGGTGATCTGCAGCATCAGGCTGTAGAAGGAAAAAACCGTGCTGAACGCCGCCAACAGCGCTTCCTTGAGAGTGAAATCCTTCATCAGGAGCCATTTGCTGAGGCCATGACTTTCGGCAAGACCGGATTGTAACATCACGAGTCCCCCGACGATAAAAAGCGGAAACAACAACAACAGCGACATGGCTAACAGCCTCCAGGAATTTCCCGTGCTGTTTTCCATGGCGGCAGCCAGCCTGCTATCGGCACCCAGCGCGGCGGCCGGCAAGGCAAGCGCCGCCCGCAGCATCAACACGCCGCCCCAGATGACGACCAGTATCGCAGCAAACTTGATCAGGCCCCCGGCCCACTCTGCGCCCGGTCCCTTGCTGAAAATGGCGACTGCGGAGGAAAAGAAAACTCCCCACACAATGAACGCAACGGCGGCAACCGCCAGCAGTTTGAGCAGAACCCAGAGATAGCTGCCGTCTTCTCTGCGCACCAGATGACCGCCGGATTTGCCGACAGGATTGTTTTCCCCGAACAGCACGAACCGATGCCAACGCACAGCAGCGACAGCACCGGCCAGGAATGCGGCTATATTCGCGCCCCAGTCCAGCATCAGTGCCGTCGGCTGAGCGAGGAGGTCCTTTGCATGCTTCAGCTTCTCCGGATCCGGATCGCTCATATAGTCGCGCACCGCCTCATCGAAGCCGATGGACACCAGGTACCAGTTCACCAATACCGTGCCGGCAAAGATGATGAGAACCGCGGGCCAGGCGACGATCAGCAGTTGGAGAAAGTGGCGCGTCACACCGGCATACACTTCGCCTGTGGCGCGAAGCACGGGAAGCTTGTTCATGAGGGCTGTCCCTAGATGGCGGCCGGCGATTCCTGCTCGCCGGGCATGCCGACGATCTCGCGATAGGCCACCGAGAGCATGGTGATCTGGACCATCAGGGAGAAGAGATAGATACCGATGTAAAGAATGCCGCCGATCAGCGTACCGGCAATGCCCAGCGCCCCGAAAAGGCCGACGACGAGGCTACCGATTACCGTTGCCGTACCGGCAATCAGCAAGAGGATCAGGAACGCGCCGAACAGGCGCCAGCTATTGCCTTTCGTCTTTTCGAACATCTCGAAAAGACGGCCGCCCCGGCCGAGCGCGGCATCGGGCAAAGCAATCATCAGGCGGAACATGACCATCAGAGCGGTGAGGTAAAGGACGATACCGGCCAATACGAAAATCACGCTCAAAATGCCGTTGGACGCTCCCCCGGTCAGCGTCCGGCCGACCATCGAAATCACCATGAAGAGAACGCCGAATGCCAGGATGACGAGGGCATAGGAAAGTCCCACCCGGATGGACGTCCAGATATAGGAGCCATCCTCGCCGCGCAGCATGCGGATATTCGAGAGCTGCCCGTCGGCGCCCTCACCCAGCAGAACGAAACGATGCCAGCGCACGGCCGCCACCGCGCTTGCGACAATCGCGGCCAGCGCGCCAACGATGAACGCGGTAATGGCACCCGGCGATTCCAGTCGCGCCAGCGCTGCCTTCACCTTTTCGGGATCGTGCTTGCCAATCGAGAGGTCGAGTATACCTGAGCCCATATAAATCCAGGTGATACCGCCAAAGGCGAGAATGAGCAGCAGGATGGCCGGCCAGGCCACCATGATGAGCTGGAAATAATGGCGAATGACGCCCGAAAGCACTTCGCTCACGGATGAGATAACCGGCAGCTTGTTCATATGACCTCCCCCAAGGTTGCGGCGCCCCCGCGCCGCATCATGAAATCAATATTCTAGAGAGGAGGCAGCCTCCGTCCAGCGCAAAATCACCCCTCTGCGCCGGCGCGGAGACGTCAGAGCGATGCGTCGATTTCCGGTTCCGGCGCGTGGGTGCCCGCCGGGCCGGCCAGTTCGCGATAGGCAATGGACAGCACGGCGACATTCACGATGGCGTAGAACAGCATCACGATGGCCGTTCCGATGGCCTTGAGCGCCAGCGGCAAGACGTCGAACAGCATGAGGGCGGCGACGAAGGGCAGCGCCGACAGGACCGCGACGCCGAAAAGCCGCCAGAAATTGCCTTTCGTGCGTTCCAGCATGCGTCCGGCATTGACCGCCTCATCCACCGCGACCGCGGGCAGAAGGAGGGATAGCCGGACCATGAAGAAGACGCCCGCCATCAGCAGGACGATGCCGACAATTGCGATCATGGCGGCCAGCTGCGAGCCCTGCCCGTCCTGCGCCAGAGCGCCGACCAGCATGAAGCTGAGGAAGCCCGGCACCATGAACAGCGACAGCATGATGGTCACGAGCAGGAACCGCGCCTCGCGCCGTCCGAAGGAGAAATGAATACGGCCTGCCGGCTCGTCGCCCAGCAGAATGAAGCGATGCCAGGTGACCGCCACGATCGGCCAGAGAAAGAGCGAGGCGAGTTCCAGCAGCAGGAAGAAAACCGTGTCCGTCTTCGGGTCGAGAAAAACCGTCCCGACGGAGAGAAGGACATAAAGCGCGCCCGCCAGCCAGATGAGGCGGAACATGTCGCTGAAATGGGTCCAGGCGCCGCGATAGGCTTCCGCGACCGTGGCCATGACGTCCAGCTTATGGGCACTCATTTGCCGGCCACCTTCGCCTGATAGGTTTTGTTGTCCGGCGCAAGCGCCAGCGCCTGGATGTAATCCTTGCGCGCACCGGGCTCGCCCTTCGCCTCCTTGATCTGGCCGCTGACATACCAGGCGGCGGCAGATTCCGGATCGATGTCGAGGGACTTCCCGATGTCGTCCTCGGCCGCGTCGAGATCGCCCTTCTCCAGATAGGCATTGGCCCGGTTGCTCAACACCAGCGCATCCTGCGGCGCGAGCTTCAGCGCACGCGTGTAGTCGCCGATGGCGGCGTCGAGCTTGCCCTCGGCCTTGTAGGCCACACCGCGATTGATCAATGCGCTGACGAGGTCCGCGTCCTGCAGATCGCCGGAGGCAATCGCCTTGCCGCAGGCGTCGATCGCCTTGTCGTTCTGGCCGCCGCTCGTATAGACGAAGCAGAAATTCGCCTGATCGACGGCATCCGCATGCGCCGGCACGGCGCCCGCCATAACGGCGCCGGCAAGAACCGACAGCGCACAAAACCCAGAAACAGCAAATCCCGCTTTACCGAACATCTCGTCATCCCGCTCTTTTGCAGAGCCGGGAGACTACCTTGTTCGGCGGTCAGGTGAAAGCCGCGACGGCAACCGCGGTGTTCATGAAGTCGCGAAAGCGCAGCCATTTGCCGTCCTTCAGCGTAATCACATGCACGAAGTCGGAATCGATGCTGCGCCCGGTCGCTTTCGCCGTCAGGTTGAGATGGCCGGTCACCACCACCTTGTCCCGCTCTGCGATGAATTCCTCCGCATCGAACTGGTGAATATCGACGGAGGAAAGCACGGTCTCGAAAAAGCCCCGGCATTCCTCCAGCCCTTGATAGGTGCCGGCATAGGGAATGACCGACGGGCCGTAAAACTCGATCCCGATATCGGGGTGAAGGAATTCCATGATGCCGGGAATGTCCTGCGCCCCGAAGGCCGTGAAAAGCGCCTGCGTCGTTTCGATGTTCTGTTGTGTCGCGCTCATGCGGCTTCTCCCTGTCGACGAGGCGTGAAACGAAGGCTCAACCGGTCGAAGCCGTGATTGAGCAGGCTTGCGCGCTGCGGCGCCGGGGCCTCGCTGCCGAGCGAAATGTCGTCCATGCGGTCGAGCATCGCCTCGATGAGCGCCTTGCCCTCCATGCGCGCGAGCGCCGAGCCGAGGCAGTGATGAATGCCGACCCCGAAGGTGAGCTGCTTGTTGAGGTTCGGCCGGGTTATGTCGAAAACTGCCGGCTCGGGAAACATGGCCGGGTCGTGATTGGCGGCGGCGAAGAAGAGCGCCACCCACTCGCCTTCCCGGATGGTCCTGCCGCCGATCTCCACATCCTGCGTGGCGATGCGGAAGAGCCGCTGCGGCGGCCCGCCATGGCGCAGGCTTTCGTCGATAAAGGCCCCGATGCGCGAACGGTCGGCGGCCAGTTGCGCCCGCACATCCGGCATGTTCGCCAGATTGTGCAGCAGATTGCCGAGCAGGAAGGTCGTCGTCTCCGCGCCCGCCACGACAAGCGTGATGCAGAAGCGGATCACCTCGTCGAGGGTCAGCTTCTCGCCTTCCATTTCCGCTTTCAGCAGCGCGGTGATGAGCGAGTCCGGCACCTCTTTGCCCGCCTTCAACCGGCGGTCGAGATCGCTCACCGTCTCGATGAAATAGCCGACGAGTTCCGCATTGCTTGCCTCGCGGTCGGCGGGGCTCAGATCGGCGGAGAGCATGAAGGCGGTCGCCCAGCGGCGGAAGCGGTCCACGATGCTTTCGGGCAGGCCGAGCAAACCCACCATGATGCGGGCCGGGATGCGCGCCGACAGCGCTTCCATCACCTCCACCTCGCCCTGCAGAGGCGTCACCATGTCGGCGACGATGCCTGCGACCCAGGGCTCCAGTTCCTCGATGCGGCGCCTTGAAAAGGCAAGATTGACGATGCCGCGCAACCGGTCATGTTCCGGGTTGTCGTGATTGACGAGCATCAGCGTCGGCGCGGAAGACTGTTCCTGAAGCGGATCGCGCGAGGAAAACGTCCGATGGTCGCGGGCCGCCGCCGAGACATCCGCGTAATCGAGCAGCACCCAGGCGGTCACGGGATCGTCCGCCTCCGGCACCGTTCCCGGCGGATAGTCGCGATAGCCATAGACCGGACCGAAAGGCCGGAGCCGGTCATAAAGCGCGTAAGGCGCGGCGATGGTGTCGCCTCTGGGCAGCGCCGCTACCAGCGCGGCGGCCTCTTCATCCCGGCCGTTCGGCCCCTGATCCGGCATGTCGTCCTCCCTTTTTCGACCTGGTGCACCTCCCATGTACATATTATTTCTTTCATAAACTATTTCTTTTGTAAACAGTTTAGCCCGTGATGGGAGAGGTCGTGCGACCTACAATTCCCGCGCGGAATCGCGGGCGGCGCGAAAGGTTCCAGGAGGCGAGTTTGGCGGCGAAGACAAAAGGCAGCGGCAAAGGCAAGACGGCAAAGGCCATCCCGGACGCGGCACTGCGCTTTCTCGAATACTATTATCCGATCCACTACAAGGCCGGGATCGGGGTGGAAGACGCGCTGCGAGGTGGCCTTCTCAACCGCCATCAGGTGGCCATGCTCTGGCTCATCCACTCGGAAGGCCGTGACGGCCGGGAAATGAACCGCAAGGCCATCGAGCGTTCGCTGGAGGCCTGGTTCGAAATCTCCGGCGGGGCCATCACCAAGGCCCTGCGCGGCATGGCCCAGCCGCCGCTGGAGCTGGTGCAGCTGGTGGAAGACCCCCGCTCGGGCCGTGAAAAGATCGTCAGGCTGACCCCCAAGGGCGAAGTTCATATGAAGAAGATGATCGCCGGGGGCGAGGCCTTCGTTCAGCGGATCGTCGATCACATGAGCGACGAGGAAATCGAGCAGGGCCTTCACTTCTTCAGGCGCATCACCGAAATCGTGGACGGTTTCCGCCAGGACTGAGCCTCCCCTTGCCGGGCAGGAGTGGCGCTGTTATAGGCACGCCACAAATCCGGCCGGCGCCCCGGACCTTTTTCCAAGGCGCTCTCAGGAGTGAAAGAGAATATGAGCGCGATTTCCAATCCCGTCGTCGCCATTGCGGGCGCCACCGGCGCTGTCGGCGTGGAGATGCTGAAATGTCTCGAAGAGCGGAACTTCCCGGTCTCGAAACTGAAACTGCTGGCCTCCGCGCGCTCGGCCGGCAAAACCATGACATTCCGCGGCGAGGAGATTGCGGTCGAGGAGCTGACCGAAGAGAGCTTTCAGGGCGTCGATATCGCCTTCTTCTCGGCGGGCGGCAGCATTTCGCGTAAATTCGCCGAGGCGGTGAAGCGCGCGGGCGCGGTGATGATCGACAATTCCTCGGCCTTCCGCATGCACCCCGACGTGCCGCTCGTCGTGCCGGAGATCAATCCGGAAGCGGCGGCGGACCATAAGGGCATCATCGCCAATCCGAACTGCTCGACCATCATCGCGATCACGCCGCTCTGGCCGATCCACAGGAAGAACCGCATCACGCGCATCATCGCCGCGACCTATCAGGCCGCGTCGGGCGCGGGTCAGGCGGCGATGGACGAGCTGGAAGAGGCCACCCGCGCGCATCTTGCGGGCGAACCCTTCGAACAGAAGATCATCCCCCACCCCTACCCCTTCAACGTCTTCAGCCACAATTCCGATATCGATCCGGAAAACGGCTACAACGAAGAAGAGCTGAAGATGGTGAAGGAGACGAAGAAGATCTTCGCCGATGCCGATATTCGCGTCACCGCCACCTGCGTGCGCGTGCCGGTGCTGCGCGCCCATTGCGAAGCCATCGACTTCGAATGCGAAAAGCCGATTTCCGTTGCCGAGGTGAAGGACATCCTCTCCACCGCGCCGGGCGTGAAGATCGTGGACGACCGCGAGAAGAACTACTTCCCCATGCCGAAGGATGCTTCGGGCGAGGACGACATTCTGGTCGGCCGCATCCGCCAGGACATTTCCGACCCGAGCGGCAAGTCGATCTCGCTTTTCGTTGCGGGCGACCAGCTTCTCAAGGGCGCCGCCCTCAACGCGGTCCAGATCGGCGAATTGCTGGTGAAGTAAGCGACGAGCGAACGAATGCGAAAGGCCCCGGTGTCACGCCGGGGCCTTTTTTATTTCGGGGCCACGAGTGCGAAGGCCACGCCTTGCGGGTCCGTCGCCTGAACGATCCTGTCGCCGCTCGGTACGTCATGCGGCCCCATCATCACCTGGCCGCCCTTCTCCTCGATGCGCGCGATGGCCGCTTCGATATCGTCGACGCGGAAATAGAAGTTCCAACGCGGCCCGGGCCCGCCTTCCTGGCGTTTCATCATCGCGCCCTCGGCATCTCCCCGTCCCATGGCGATAAGCTGGTAGACGCCCATCGGGCCCATATCCATCGCCCGATCTTTCGTCCAGCCGAAGAGGCCCGCATAAAAGTCGAAGGTCGGATCCACTTCGCCACTGTAAAG
This sequence comes from uncultured Parvibaculum sp., assembly GCA_964434415.1. Taxonomy (GTDB): domain Bacteria; phylum Pseudomonadota; class Alphaproteobacteria; order Parvibaculales; family Parvibaculaceae; genus Parvibaculum. Next base: position 1,737 of record CAYSVF010000062.1, on the reverse strand, counting down.
CTCGTGCCAATGCGCATGGCCGAGCGCCTTGAGCGGCACGTCGGGCATCGCCTCGCCGACACCCGTGAAGATAACGAACGGCGCGCCGGACGGGTCGGACACCACGGCGAAACGTAATATGCCGGGAATGTCGTCCGGCGCGCGCAGCACGGCACCGCCTGCGCGCTCCACGCGGACCGCATAATCGTCCACATCCGAAACTGCGACATAGCCGATCCATCCCGGTTCGGCGCCCTGATCGCAGGCTTCCTCCGGCAATACCATCATGCCTCCCATGCCGATCCCGTCGGCAAGGAAGAGCGTGTAACTGCCGTCTCCCCCCTCGGCGGGCTGCGTCGTCCAGCCGACGACATGGGCGTAGAAATCGCCCGCCGCCGCGGTATCGGTCGTCATCAGTTCGTACCAGCGAAACCTGTTCGGCTCGGTCATTTTACTCTCCCCTCTGCCTGTCACGCCGTTAGGCGTTCCGCGCTTCTTCAAGCGCGGCAATGTCGAACTTCGTCATGCCCAGCATCGCCTGCATGACGCGCTGCGCCTGCTCGGGCGACGAGGACTTCATGATCTCGGCAAAGGCTTCCGGCACGATCTGCCAGGACACGCCGAACCGGTCCTTGCACCAGCCGCACTGGCCGGGCTCGCCGCCATCCGCCGTAAGCGCACTCCACATGCGGTCCACCTCATCCTGCGAGGTGCAATTCACGACAAAGGACACGGCCTCGTTGAGCTTGAAGACGGGACCGCCGTTGAGTCCCATGAATTTCTGGCCATCGAGTTCGAACTCGACCGTCATCACGCTGCCGGGCTCGCCCGGTCCCGTCTCGCCGTAGCGCGCAACGGCGTCGATCTTCGAATTGGGAAAGATCGAGACATAGAAATTCGCGGCATCTTCCGCCTGCCTGTCGAACCAGAGGCACGGATAGGGCTTTTTCACGCCGATCTCCTTTCAGTCAGCGGCGGGCGCCACGCCATATTCGTCATGGCGCTTCACCCAGTTCATCGTGCCCGTCTCATTGCGTCCCTTCGGCGCGCGGTCGAGCAGCATGTAGGTGCCGAGCGCTTCTTCCAGTCCGCGGGAGAAGGAGGAATATGTGTGGAAAACCTCCCCGTTTTCGCCCAGCTGGAAGGCGCTGAAGCCGGGTTGCTCTTCGCCCAGCACCTCGCTCGAGACGGTCCCGAAATTGTAGCTGGCCGTGCCGGATTTCAGATCTTCGGGCGTGAAGGACACGCCGAAATCATGATTGAAGCTGCTCCCGCCGGAGGAGACCCAGGGGAAATGCCAGCCCATGCGCGTCTTGTAGGTTTCGATTTCGGCCAGCGGCGCGCGCGACACGGCAACGAAGCTCACATCGTGATTGTTGAGATGGGGCAGCGTGCCGTCGAAATGATCCGCCATGAAGGAACAGCCCGTGCAGCCCGCTTCCCAGCCCGGCGCCAGCATGAAGTGATAGACCAGAAGCTGGCTGCGTCCGTCGAAGAGTTCCGCCAGGGTCTTGTTGCCGGCGCGGGTTTCGAACGAATATGACGTCTCCACCTTCACCCAGGGCAGCGCAAGCCGCTCCTCGTTCAGCTTGTCGCGCAAATGGGTGAGTTCCTTTTCCCGGTCCAGAAACGCCTTCTGCGCCTCGAACCATTCATCGCGGGATACGATCTTGTGCTCTGTCATGACGGCCTCCTCCATCGTTTCGGTCCACGCCGGGACCCGTTCCAACCACCCTTGACTATATAGGTTGATATCAA